>NZ_QOZT01000089.1:0-14659 GCF_003345135.1 Acidovorax sp. BoFeN1 | reverse complement strand
GGGGGTGGGAGTTGGGTCGGCAATCATGATGCGATTTAATCACGGCTCCGATGCAATTGCAACGACCTGGAGGCGTGGGCGTGGCTACTGGGGGCCGCTTCAGAAAACGGAAGAGATCGTGCGGTAAGCCGGAATCGCCGAAAATTCCGCCTTGAGTTGTACGGCAATTTGCCGTATCATTGGATCAGGAGGACAAAGCCATGCCCGTCGCCATCTCTACCGCCCGTCTCGAAGCCCGAATCAGCACCGATCTGCATTCAATGCTCAAGCGTGCCGCTGAACTTCAAGGCCGCACCATGACCGATTTCGTTGTGTCCGCCGTCCAAGACGCAGCGCAACGCGCCATTGAGCAAGCGGAAGTTATCCGGCTTTCGCTGGCCGATCAGGAATGCTTTGCACAAGCGCTGCTGTCGCCGCCGCTACCGGCTCCAGCTCTGGAACGTGCCTTTGCCCGTCGCAGCAAGCTCTTGCGCGCTGAATGAGCGGTGCACCGTTCCGGCTCGCGTCGCTTGATGCCGGGCATGACCGCACCGCGTTCAACAGCGATTCGGAGCCGCTGAATCGCTACCTGCGCGAGCAAGCCACCCAAGACGTTCGCCGCCGCGTGGCTGCTTGTTTCGTGGCTTTGGCAGATGGGTCGCGCATCGCTGGCTATTACACCTTGGCCTCGGCAAGCCTGCTGCTGGCCGATCTTCCGGCCAGCACCGTCAAGAAACTGCCGCGCTATCCGACCGTGCCAGCCGTTCGGATGGGCCGCTTGGCTGTCGATCAGGCTTTCAAGAGCCAAGGTCTAGGTGGTGCTCTGTTGGCCGATGCGCTCGACCGTGCCGCCCGTTCGGAGATTGCCGCCTTCGCCCTGATGGTGGACGCCAAGGACGAGGCGGCAGCGGCTTTCTACCGGCATCACGGCTTCATTGCCTTGCCAGACTCGCCGCTTACCCTGTTCTTGCCGCTGGCTACCGTCCTGCGTTCTTGAAACTCGCCGTTCCAAGCCGTTTGAATTGAGAACGGTTTTCGAGAACACCCCAGCCACGTCGACGCCACGCCGCGCCATCTTCTCAGCAAGGCTTCTCGCAGACCATCGTTTGCGAGAAGCCTTAGCGTACGATTTTTTCCGTTTTCTGAAGGGGGGTGCGGACGAAAACTTGGACTACTAGAAGGTAGTTCATGTATTCCTACGAAGACCGAATCCGAGCCGTTGAGCTCTACATCAAGCTCGGCAAACGCACCAGCCCGACCATCCGTCAGCTGGGTTACCCAACCAAGAATGCATTGAAGGGGTGGTACCGCGAGTATCAGCAGCGGCTCGACCTGCCGCTGGGATATGCCCGTCGGGAGCCGAAGTTCTCGCAGGGCCAGAAGGCAGCGGCCATCGAGCACTACCTCACACATGATCGATGCATCGCTGCCACCATGAGGGCGCTGGGCTATCCAGGGCGTGGAACGCTAACCAAGTGGGTCCGCGAGGCATTCCCTGAAGCCAGGATGGCCCTTGTCGGCAGTGTGGGCCAGCGAAGATATCCCGAGAGCTTGAAGCACGCGGGAGTGATGGAGCTTTGCACCCGGCAGGAAAGTGCACAGGCTGTTGCCGACAGGCTCGGCGTGTGCCGGCCAACGTTGTACAACTGGAAGAACCAGCTTCTGGGGCGTGAGGCACCCGCATCAATGAAACACACCGATCGATCACCGCAGGCGCAAGAGCGTGAAGAGCTCGAGCGCCAAGTTGAGATACTGCGCCACGAAGTCAGGCAACTGCGCCTTGAGCAGGACCTCTTGAACAAGGCCAATGAACTGTTAAAAAAAGGCCTGGGCGTCGATCTGCAGCTCCTGTCCAACCGGGAGAAGACACTGCTGATTGACGCCCTCAGGGAGCACTATGGCCTGCCAGAGCTCCTTGCACAGTTGAGTCTTGCGCGTAGCTCGTACTTCTACCATCGGGCCCGCGCGGCAATCGGAGACAAGTACGTGAGGGTGCGCCAGTCCATCACCGAGATCTTCGAGTCCAATCACCGCTGCTATGGCTACCGCAGGCTGCAAGCCTCACTGGCCAGAGAGCAAGGCCCGATCTCCGAGAAGGTGATACAGCGGCTGATGAAGCAAGAGAGCCTGGTCGTTGCAAAACCCAAGAGGCGTCGGTATGCGTCTTACCTGGGCGAGATCAGCCCGGCACCAGAGAACATCATCAACCGTGACTTCCAGGCAGCAGCCCCCAACAAGAAATGGCTGACCGACATCACGGAGTTCCAGATCCCTGCAGGCAAGGTCTACCTGTCGCCGATCATCGATTGCTTCGACGGGATGGTGGTGAGCTGGACCATCGGCACGAGTCCGGATGCAGAGCTGGTCAACACCATGCTGGATGCAGCCATCGAGACCGTCACAGAGACAAGCGATCGACCAGTGGTCCACTCAGACCGCGGAGGTCACTACCGCTGGCCTGGCTGGCTATCCAGAATGAGCGAGGCCAAGCTCACCCGCTCGATGTCCCGCAAGGCCTGCTCGCCTGACAACGCAGCGTGCGAGGGCTTCTTCGGTCGGTTGAAGAATGAACTGTTCTATCCTCGGGACTGGAAGAGCGTCACAGTTGAGCAGTTCATTGAGGTGCTCGACGACTACATCCGTTGGTACAACGAGAAGCGGATCAAGATCTCCCTGGGGGCCCTCAGCCCGATCGAATACCGGGTGAGCCTTGGACTTGCGGCATAAAACCAGTCCAAGTTTTTATCCGCACCCCCGAAAGTCCTTGAACCGGTCACCTGCACCGTCTGGCCCGGTGTAGCCCTCGCCCCGGTACTGGGCCTCCCCCAGCTTGAAGCGCTGGATCATGGTACCCATGGCGCCGTCGAGGATGACGATGCGTTGGGCGAGGATGTTGGGAAGCTGCTGGGCGCGGGTGTAGGTGATCTGCTGCATGGCGCAATTGTAAGAAGCGGCGGTTCAGGGCGCCGCTGGGGCCTCTTCGGCAACGGCACGCAAGGCCAGCAGCGAATCGATCAGCAGCGTCAGCGCCGGATGGCGGTGCGCGTTGCGCCGCGCGATGAGTTCGTACGGCTCGCTGCGCGACTTGAGCCGCAGCGGCAGGCGGGCGACCATGCCGTGCTGGCAGACGTAGTCGGCCACGTCGTCCGACACCAGGGCCACCAGATTGGGGTTGTGGCTCAGCAGCGAAAGCGTGGCCAGCGCGGATGTGGTCTCGATCAGATGCGTCGGAAATGACAGGTTCTCTTCGAAGAATTCGCGCTCCAGCGTGCGGCGCATTGGCATGTGCGCGCGGTACACCACCCAGCGGCTGGCAGACAGATCTTGCAGCGTGATCGATGCCAGGCCCGCCGCCGGATGCGCCTGGTGCGCGATGACGGCGAGAGACTCATCCTTGACCACGACAGTGTCGTACAGGTGGGGTTTGGGACTGACCGACGAGCGGCAGATGGCCGCGTCCAGCCGCCCCTGGTCGATGAGCGCGAGCAGACTTTCGCTGGTGTCCTCGACGATCTCCACCGAGATGTCCGGCTGCTGGTCCATCAGCTGCGTGAGCGCCCGCGTCAGGAGCGGCACCGCGCCCATGATGGTGCCTACGGCAATGCGGCCACCTGCGCCACTGGCGATGGCGCTCAGCTCCTGCTGCAAGTGGCTGATGTCGGACTGGATCAGCCGCGCGAAGCGCACCGCGCAGGTTCCCGCTTCCGTAGGCACAAGCCCGCGGTTGGTGCGCATGAAGAGCGGCGCGTTGAGCGTGGACTCCAGCTCCTTCAACGCCTTGCTAGCCCCGGGTTGCGTCAGCCCCACGCGGTCCGCCGCCGCCAGCAGCGAGCCCTGCTCCGCCACCGCGATCAGCAACCGCAGCTGCCTGGCATGCAGACGCGACATCACAGAGTTGAGGTTGTAAGGGCCCTGCATTGACTTGGAGTTATAGCTATATCGATAACGGTTAGTTTATTCGACGTCGCCTCACTTATAGACTTCTGCGATTGACGGATGAATATGAAAATTCTTGATATCAGGAGATAAACGATGGCGATGATCAACTACGTGACGGAAATCCGCTTCGGCGCGGGCAGTGCCGCTGAGCTGGCACAGGTGTGCCAGGCACTCGGCTTCAAAAAGCCGCTCTTCATCACCGACAAGGGCGTGGTTGCGGCGGGGTTGATCGAGCGCATCCTTGCCGTGAACGACCTGCCGCACTTTCACGTGTTTGACGGCACGCCCTCCAACCCCACCGAGGCGGCGGCGCGCGAAGGGGTGGCAAGCTTCCATGAAGCAGGCTGCGACGGCATCATCGCCGTGGGTGGCGGCTCGTCCATCGACCTCGCCAAGGCCGTGGCCGTGTCGGCCCGCCATCCGGGGCCGCTGCGCCAGTTCGCGCTGATCGAGGGCGGGCTTGCCCGCATCACGGCGGCCACGGTGCCGGTGGTGGCCATTCCCACTACGGCGGGCACGGGCAGCGAGGTCGGGCGCGGCGCGATCATCATCCTGGACGATGGCCGCAAGGTGGGCATCATCTCGCCCTACGTTATCCCCAAGGTGGCGCTGTGCGACCCGACGCTGACCGTGGGCCTGCCACCGGGCCTGACGGCCGCCACCGGCATGGACGCCGTGGCGCACTGTATCGAGACCTTCCTCGCGCCCAGCTTCAACCCGCCCGCCGAAGGCATCGCCCTGGACGGCCTGCGCCGCGCCTGGAAGAACATCGAAACCGCCTTCCACGAGCCAAGCGACATCGAGGCCCGCACCAACATGATGAGCGCGTCGCTGCAGGGTGCGCTGGCCTTTCAGAAAGGCCTGGGCTGTGTGCACAGCCTCAGCCATTCGCTGGGCGGTATCGACCCGCGCCTGCACCACGGCACCCTCAATGCGGTGCTGCTGCCGGCGGTGGTGCGCTTCAACCGCGAATCCGACACGGTCGTGCGCGACGAGAAGATCGACCGCCTGGCGCAGGCCATGGGCCTGCCGGCGCATGCGTCGGTGGAGGACGCGATCCAGGACATGTCCCGCAGGCTCCGGCTCCCGGCCGGCCTGGGCGCGATGGGCGTGACGGCCGACCTGACGCCGCGCATTGTCACCGGCGCGCTGGCTGACCACAGCCACAAGACCAATCCGCGCGAAGCCAGCGCCGACGATTACGCGCGCCTGGTCGAAGCGGCGATGTAGGCCGCAGCGCCCGGCCGTGCTTCGAAGAAGCCTTCGAACCGCCGCGCCTCTCGGTCATCCGCCAGACATTTCCAATTTTCAGACAGGCCATGGTGAACCTGACCAGTGGGTTTCGCCACGCCGCTCATAGATCGAATGACATGCAGCCCATCCCCGCACCTCTGACCCGTCGCCGCACCTTTGCCTATATTGGCGCTTACGCGAGCATGCTCTCCATCGGCTCGTCTGCGCGCGCTTCCGATCCGGACTACCCCGACCGGAGTGTCGAGCTCATCGTGCCCTACGCTGCGGGCGGTGGCACAGACGCCGTGGCTCGATCCTTCGCTGACGTATCGCGCAAGTATTTCCGCCAGAGCATCATTGCGGTGAACAAGCCAGGCGCGAGCACGTCCATCGGCACGATGGAAGTCATCAACGCGCGGCCCGATGGCTACAAGATCGCGTTGGTGACAGTCGAGCTGACCTTCCTGAACAGTCTGGGGATCGCCCGGTTCACGCATGACCGCCTGGTGCCGATCGCACGGCTGAACTACGACCCCTCCGCCATTACCGTCCGCGCAGATTCGCCATGGAAGACCATTGAGGAATTTCTCGCTGCCGCGAAGAAATCGCCCGGGGAGATGCGTGTTGGAAACGCTGGCCCGGGCTCGATCTGGAACCTCACGGCCTCTGCACTCGAGGACAAGGCACAGGTACGCTTCAATCAAGTGCCTTACCAGGGAGCAGCCCCTGCCGTCCTGGCGCTCATGGGTGGGCATATCGACGCAGTGGCGGTCAGCCCGGCCGAAGTGGGAACCTACGTGGCAGCGGGCAAGCTGCGGTTGCTCGCCGTCATGGCTGAAAAACGCATTCCCGCGTTTGCCGAGGTGCCGACATTCCGGGAGCGGGGCGTCGATCTGGTGCTGGGCGTTTGGCGGGGCCTGGCCGCGCCCAAGGACACCCCTCCCAAAGTCCTGCAGACGCTGCGGGACATGGCGGCGAAGACCGCGCAGGATCCCGCCTTCCTGGCAACGCTCCAGAAGCTCAATCTGGGCTATGCCTATGCCGATGACCGCGTCTTCGGGGCACAGTGGAGCAGCGACAGCACCTACTTCAAGAGCCTCATCGCAAAGCTGAACATGAAGCTCGGTTGACATGCGGAACGCACCGTAAGACCCGTTGCCGCACAGACGATGCCGCCTGGCACGGCCCGAGGGCCCAGGCGGCACGTCGTTCCGCGCGAGGCAAGCCCTATCGATGGCGCGCAACTGCCCGAAGCGGACATGTGGCGCTGCCCACGCGCTCGCCACCGGGCGGCCTGCGATGCACCCCGGCCTGCCCAGTGCCTTTTCCGTTGTCCTCCTTCCATCACGAACCCGCCATGACCTTAATCACCCCCCTCACAGGCAAGATGCTGATCGGCGCCGACGCGGTCGCCGGCACCGACGGAGGCCAGCGTGCCTTCAACCCCGCCACGAATACCGAGATCGCCGAGCCGCATTTCGGCTTCGGCACCCCCGGCGATGTGGACCGCGCCGCCCGCCTGGCGGCCGCGGCCTTCGACGAATACCGCGCGCTGCCACTCGCGCGCCGCGCCGACTTCCTGGAGGCCATCGCCGACCAGATCATGGCGCTGGGCGATGCGCTGCTGGAGCGCGCCCATGCCGAAACCGGCCTGCCGATGGCCCGCCTGACGGGCGAGCGCGGCCGCACCGTGGGCCAGCTGCGCCTGTTCGCCCGCGTGGTGCGCGACGGCCATTTCCTGCACGCCACCATCGACCCCGCCCAGCCGCAGCGCCAGCCAATGCCGCGCGCGGACCTGCGGCTTGCCAAGGTGCCGCTCGGCCCCGTGGCGGTGTTCGGCGCCAGCAACTTCCCGCTCGCATTCTCGGTGGCCGGGGGCGATACGGCCTCGGCCCTCGCCGCCGGCGCGCCCGTGGTGGTGAAGGCGCACGGCGCCCACCTGGGCACGTCCGAGCTGGTGGGCCGTGCCATCCAGAACGCGGTGCGCGAGCAGGGCCTGCCCGAAGGCGTGTTCTCGCTGCTGATCGGCGCCGGCCGCAGCATCGGCGAGGCGCTGGTGGCCCATCCCGCCATCAAGGCCGTGGGCTTTACCGGCTCGCGCCAAGGCGGCCTGGCCCTGGTGGCCATCGCCAACCGCCGGCCCGAGCCGATTCCCGTCTATGCCGAGATGAGCGCCATCAACCCGGTCTTTCTGCTGCCCGCCGCCCTGGCGCAGCGCGCTGACGCCATAGGACATGCTTTTGCCGACTCACTCGTCATGGGCGCCGGCCAGTTCTGCACCAACCCCGGCCTGGTGCTGGGCATCGACGGACCGGATCTGGACCGATTCGTGCAATCCGCGGCTGAGGCCCTGGAACGCAAGAGCGCGCAGACCATGCTGACCGCTGGCATCCATGGCGCCTACCGCAGTGGCGTGGAGACGATGGCCGCCACGCCAGGCGTGCAGCGGGTGGCCGAGGGCCAGACTGCGAGCACCTTACACAACGCCGCGCAGGCCGCGCTGTTCATCACCGACGCCCGTACCTTGATGGAGCAGCCTGCGCTGTCGTCCGAGGTTTTCGGCCCCGCATCGCTGGTGGTGCGAGCGAAGGACGCGGATGAGCTGATCGCCGTGGCCGAGCAGCTGGAAGGCCAGCTCACCGCCACCCTGCATCTTGAAGACGCGGACCATCCGCTGGCCCGCCGCCTGCTGCCGGTGCTGGAGCGCAGGGCCGGCCGGTTGCTGGTCAACGGCTTCCCGACGGGCGTGGAGGTGTGCCATGCCATGGTGCACGGTGGGCCGTATCCGTCGACTTCCAACGCGATGTTCACCTCGGTGGGCGCCAGTGCCATTGACCGCTTCCTGCGACCCGTGTGCTACCAGGACCTGCCCGACGCCCTGCTGCCCGAGGCGCTGCAGCAGGCCAACCCGCTGGGCCTCTGGCGGCTGGTCGACGGCGCGCCCGTCCGCGCATGACGGCCATGCCACCGGCAGCCGCCCTCGCACCCTCCGACCTGCTGGCCCGACTCAAGGAGATCGTCGGCGGCGGCCATGTGCTGACGGGCGATGCGTCCACGCGCCGCTACCGCAGCGGCTTTCGCTACGGCGGCGGCGACGTGCTGGCCGTGGTGCGCCCCGGCAGCCTGACGCAGCTGTGGCGCGTGCTGCAGGCCTGCCACGCGGCGGGCACTATCATCCTCTGCCAGGCCGCCAACACAGGCCTCACGGGCGGCTCCACACCGATGGAGGGCGGCTACGACCGCCCGGTAGTGCTCATCAACATGCTGCGGCTCAAGCAGCTGGACCTGCTGCAGCGCGGCGAGCAGGTGCTGGCGCAGCCCGGCGTCACGCTCGAACAGCTCGAACGCAGGCTCAAGCCGCTGGGCCGCGAGCCGCATTCCGTGATCGGGTCGAGTTGCATCGGCGCCTCGGTGACAGGCGGCATCTGCAACAACTCCGGGGGCTCGCTCATCCGGCGCGGTCCTGCCTTCACGCAGTTCTCGCTCTTCGCTTGCATCGACGAGGACGGCCAACTGCGGCTCGTCAACCACCTGGGCATGGCACTCGGCGACGATCCCGAGCAGATCCTCGCCAACCTGGAGAGTGGCCGTTTCGCTCGCGACGACCTGCCGGCCGAACCCGGCCGCATGGCCTCTGACCGCGAGTACTCGCAGCATGTGCGCGACATCGATTCCAGCGAGCCAGCACGCTACAACGCCGACCCGCGCCGCCTCTACGAGGCCTCGGGCTCCGCCGGCAAGATCGCCGTCTTCGCGGTGCGCCTGGACACCTTCGCGGCGGATACGGACACCCGCGTGTTCTACATCGGCACCAACCAGCCGCGCGACTTCGCGGACCTGCGCCGCCACATGCTGGCCCGCTTCGCTTCCCTGCCCGTGGCGGCCGAGTACATGCACCGCTCGGCCTACGATCTGAGCCGCACCTACGGCAAGGACCTGTTCGTCTACATCCGCAAACTGGGCACCGCGCGCGTGCCGCTGGCCTTCGCGCTCAAGAGCCGTTTCGACGCGCTCGCCGGGCGCTGCGGGCTGGGGCGGAACCTGGCCGACCGCCTGCTGCAGCGGCTCGCCAACCGGATGCCCGAACACCTGCCTGCGCGCATGAACGCTTTTCGCGACCGCTACGCGCACCACCTACTGCTGAAGGTAAGCGACGCGGGCATCGAGGAAACGCGTGCCTATCTGCAGACCTTCATGGCCGAACGCCCGGAGGCAGGCTTCTTCGAATGCAATGAAGAGGAGGCCGGCGCGGCCTTCCTGAACCGCTTTGCCGTCGGCAACGCCACCAACCGCTACCGGGCGGTGCATGCCGACACGGTGGAAGACGTGGTGGCGCTGGACATCGCGCTGCCGCGCAATGCGCTGGACTGGTTCGAGATCCTGCCGCCGGAGCTGGCTGCGCAGGTCGAGCAGCCCATGTACTGCGGACATTTCTTCTGCCACGTGATGCACCAGGAATACCTGGTGAAGAAGGGCGTGGACTGCGCGCAGTTCAAGGAGCGCGTGCTGGCGCTTCTGGACGCGCGCGGCGCGAAGTACCCGGCCGAACACAACGTCGGTCACATCTACCGCGCCGACCCGGTGCTCGAGGGCTTCTACCGCAGCCTGGACCCGACCAACACCTTCAATCCCGGCATCGGCCAGACCTCGACGCGGTATCGCTGGCGGGCGGTGTGCTGCGACGAGCATCGCGAGCCGCCCGGCCGGTGATACCGCGGTCCTTCGGGCCGGGCCCTGGCGGTCCGGCCCTTTTTTTGCGTCCGGCCCGCGCCCGTTCCGACCCGAGCGCTAGCCAAGAAGAAACGGCCTGAAGACCTCTTGCGAGTCTTCAGGCCGTGAGCCCGGGGCGCCGCAGCGCTCCCGTCGACCGGCGCAGGCTCGTGGGCCCGGCGTCAGCCGTCACCCATGGAACCAGCGCGCAGGCCCCGTGACCAGGATCGGGAAGAAGATCATCAGGAACATGACCGCGAACTCGGCCAGCATGAAGGGCAGCACGCCGCGCGTGACATCGTCCATGCGCATCTTGCCCACGCCGGCCACCACGTTCAGCACCACGCCCACGGGCGGCGTGATCAGGCCGATGGAGTTATTGATGATGAACATCACGCCGAAATACACCGGATCGATGCCCGCCGCGTTGACCACCGGCATCAGGATGGGCGTGAGGATCAGGATGGTGGGCGTCATGTCCATCGCCGTGCCGACGACCATCACCAGCACCATGATGGCGGCCATCAGCAGAATCTTGTTGCCCATGAAGGGCTCCAGCAGGCCCACCACCTTGGAGGGCAGGTCGGCCACGGTGATGAGCCAGGCGCTCACCATGGCGGCGGCGATCAGGAACATCACGATGGCGCTGGTCTTGGCAGCACCCACGAAGACGCGGTAAAGCTGGCGCAGCGTGAGTTCGCGGTACACGAAGGTCGCCACCACGAAGGCATAGACTGCGGCCACCACGGCGGCTTCCGTCGGCGTGAACACGCCCATGCGCAGGCCGACGAGGATGATGATCGGCAGCAGCAGCGCCCAGCTGGCCTCGCGCGCAGCGGCCAGGACTTCGCGCATGGACTTGCGCGGCGGCGGCTGGATCATTTCACGCCGCACCAGCCAGGCCCAGGTCACCCACAAAGCACCGCCGATCAGCAGGCCCGGCACGATGGCCGCCATGAACAGCTTGGAGATGGACACGTTGGCCGCTACGCCGAAGATGACGAGCCCGATGCTCGGCGGGATGACCGGGCCGATGACGCCTGTGGCTGCAATCAGGCCGCCAGCCTGGGCCTTGTCGTGCCCGGCCTTCACCATCATGGGGAGCAGCAGTGCCGTGAGCGCCGCCGCGTCAGCCACGGCCGAACCGGACAGCGCGGACAGCAGACAACCGGCCATGATGGTCACGTAGCCCAGGCCGCCGCGCACGTGGCCGACCAGCGACAGCGCCAGGTTGACGATGCGTTTGGACAGCCCGCCCACATTCATGATTTCGCCGGCCAGCATGAAGAAAGGCACGGCCAGCAGCGGAAAACTGTCGGCCCCGCCGATCAGGTTCTGGATGAATCGCCCCGGATTCCCTAGACACTTTTGAGCCGTTGGGAATGGCGTCTTTCGAACTCTACCGGAGATATATCTCCGGCGGTTCCGTGACGCCTCTTTGGGTTATAGAACATCTCGATGTAGTTGAAGACATCGGTCTTTGCGGCATCGCGCGTTGAATAGACTTGGCGACGAATGCGCTCGCGCTTGAGCAACTGGAAGAAGCTCTCGGCCACGGCGTTGTCGTGGCAGTTGCCGCGACGGCTCATGCTGGAGATCAGGTTGTTATCGCGCAGGAAATCCTGCCAGTCATGCCCAGTGAACTGACTGCCCTGATCCGAATGCACCGTGACGGACTGCTTGGGCCGACGACGCCACAGCGCCATGACCAGTGCATCGAGTACCAGGCCGGTATCGATGCGACTACCCATGGACCACCCAACGACCTGGCGCGAGAACAGATCGACCACCACGGCCAGATACAGCCAGCCCTCATGGGTGCGGATGTAGGTGATATCGGTCACCCAGCACTGATTGGGTTCGGCCACGGTGAACTGGCGCTGCAGGTGGTTGGGGGCGACGACAGCTGGCTTGCCACCACGCACGCCGGGGCGGCGCCGGTAGCCGGTCTGCGAACGCAGCCCTTCGAGTTTGAGCAGTCGGGCAACGCGGTGCTTGCCGCAGGTCTCGCCCAGATCGCGCATGTCCAGCGTGAGCTTGCGGTATCCGTACACACCACCGCTCTCCAGCCAGGCGTGCTTGAGCAAACCCAGCAGCCGATGGTCGTCCTGAGCCCTTGGGCTCGCGGGTTCGGCCTTCCAGGCGTAGTACCCGCTGGGGTGCACGGTCATGACCTCGCACAGACGTCGCACGCTGTGTTCATGTTCGTGCCGCTTGATGAATGCGTACTTCACCCGGACTGTTTGGCAAAGTACGCTGCGGCCTTTTTTAGGATGTCGCGCTCCTCGGTCACGCGTTTGAGCTCGGCCTTCAACCTGCGCAACTCGTCTGTCTGCGATCCCTGGGCTTGCCGCTCACCCCCGGGCACTCGATGGGACTTGATCCACTGATACAAACTGTGCTGGCTGACCCCGAGTCGGGCCGACACGTCGGCCACCTTGTGGCCTCGCTCAGTGATCTGCTTGACCGCTTCGGTCTTGAACTCTTCCGGGTATCTCTGTTTACTCATGGAACCTCCTATTGGACCTCAGGTTTGAGGCTCAGAGGTGTCTAGGCAACCCGGGGCGATTCAATCACCGCTGTCACGTTCCATTAAGGAGCTGGAGGACGAGCTGGGCGCACAGCTCTTTACCCGCACGACACGAACTACTCAGTTGACCCGCGCAGGCAGGGTATTTTTGGAGCGGGTGCCCCGTATTTTTGCTGCGCTGGAGCAGGCATGCGAGGGTGTGCGCTCGGTGGGCAATGGATTTCACGGCCAGTTGCGCATTGCCTTATCCGACGGCATCACGCCTTCGCGCTTGCCCACCCTGCTCGCGCGAAGTCGGGAAGAAGAACCCGAGGTGGAGATCCGCCTCTTTGAAGTGCCTCTTGACCAGCAGATCAGGGGCTTGCATGAAGACCTGTACGACGCTGGCTTTTCGATGGCGGACGAGGTGGGCTCTGGCATCGTGGCCATCCCCGCATGGACAGACGAATTGATGGTGGCCTTTTCTTCGCGCCACCCCTTGCTGGAGCACCGGCGTATTCCGCTGGAGGCCGTGTTGCAACATCGGCTGGTCTTGGGCGATCCGGCCGCATGCCAGGGGCACACTCGACAGGTAGATCGCATTCTGCAAAGGCGGGATGAGGAGTTGCTGATCCTCCAGCGTGTCGCCACGTTCGACGTGATGATGGCCCTGGTGTCCGCAGGGCTGGCGGTGGGCCTGGCTGGTGCTGCGCATATCGCATCCAGTCGCGAGCCTGGTGTTGTTGCCCGGCACTTGGCGGGAACGCCGCCCATGCTCACCACCTACCTGCTTCGCCGTGATACGGAGCCATCCCACATGCTCGCCCGATTTATGGAGCGTGTGGTCCATATGGACTCGGCCAATGGCGGAACCGAGGCCGGCGATGTTTGAATTTACGACTGGAAGGATTGCAGCCATGAACAAGATCGTGATGCCCTTGCTTGCTGTTGTGCTGACGGCCTGCGGCCCTGCCAAGCCTACGGAAACCGTGGATGAGTTGGTGGCGAACCCCGCACGCATCAAGGAAATCCAGCGCCTGTGTAAAGAAGATCGTGCGAAGGTCGGCGATGAGCTTTGTTTGCGCGCTGCAGCTGCCGCTGAACGGCGCTTCTTCGGAGAGCGGCCTGAACAGAAGAAGACTCAGTAGCTCAGGCCCGGCACGCCTCTGGGTCGCGCCATCGCGACAAGTTGCGTACTGTTACCTCGATACGCCGCAGCGCTTCATGGCCTGCGGCGTTTTTATTGTGTTTTCTACAGCAAGAACTATGGCTTTTTGAGCCTTAATCTCTGCGGTTTCCGTCTTTGACCTGCACTCCTCAGGGCATTGATCCTCATGCGTGCGGCACGTTGTTGTGCCGTGATCGGAGGATGGGTAGTGCAAGGGACGAACGTGCTGTTCGGTCAGATCGCCGTGGTATTCGGCATCGTGATCGCCGGAGTGTGGGGCGCCACACAATGGACAGCAGCCGCCCTTGGCTACCAACTACGCCTTGGCTCGCCCTGGTTTGATTTCTTCGGCACGCCGGTCTATCACCCTTGGCGGCTGTTCGAGTGGTGGTTCTTCTTCGACGCCTACGTGCCACGCGTGTTCGACACCGGCGGCGCCATCGCGGGCGGCAGCGGTCTTGTCGCCGTGCTGGTGGCGATTGGCATGTCGATCTGGCGCTCGCGGCAATCGCGCCTGGTCACGACCTACGGCTCGGCTCGCTGGGCGAACGCGGATGACATTCGCAAAGCCGACCTCACACAGCCGGCCGGCGTGTTCCTTGGCCAGCACAACCGTCAGTACCTGCGGCATGAAGGGCCGGAACACGTCCTGACCTTCGCGCCCACGCGCTCGGGCAAAGGCGTCGGTCTGGTAGTGCCGACGCTGCTGTCTTGGCCGGCCTCGGCCGTCATCCACGACATCAAGGGCGAGAACTGGCAGATCACCGCCGGCTGGCGCAGCCGATTCAGCCACTGCCTGCTGTTCAACCCGACTGATGCGCAGTCGGCGGCCTACAACCCGCTGCTGGAGGTGCGACGCGGCGCGCATGAAGTGCGCGACGTTCAGAACATTGCCGACATTTTGGTTGATCCCGAAGGCGCGCTGGAGAAGCGCAACCATTGGGAGAAGACCTCGCACGCGCTGCTGGTCGGGGCCATCCTGCATGTGCTCTACGGGGTCTCCTCGTTTTCAGTGCAATAAGTGACGGTACGAAAAGCTAGCACTGGCGCGGAGGTGGTGTTGGTAGATCGTTGATTTCATTGACTTTCCTGTTCACTTTCAAATCTGCGATTCGTGGCGT
>NZ_QOZT01000088.1:0-14704 GCF_003345135.1 Acidovorax sp. BoFeN1 | reverse complement strand
CCGCAGGCCAAAGCCCCCAGTAACCAGCGCGCCCCCACCATGGATGCATTGCGCCGCACTGCAGACACCGCGCAGGCCACGCACCAACTGCCGGAGATCAACAGCACGGTGTTGAGCGCGCCGGCATTCAGGTTGAGCGTGGCCTGCGAGGCGTTGAACAGTTCCACCTCCCGCGTGCGGGCAAACGCAAATGACACAAAGAGGATGGCAAAGGTCAGCAACTCCAACAAAATGATCAGCCAGACCCCCAGGTCACCTGGGAGCCTGGGGGTGGCATCCTGAACATGCGGGGGAAAGCGTGTGTCGTCCACCAAACCCTCTACTGGCTGCGATTCGTTGCTCGAAGACGACAAATAAGTGGGTACGGGACCGTGCATAGGGATCATCCTGACTGATAATTCGCAGCCTTTTGCAACCAGGGGTTGCAGGCAAGCAACTCCAGGCTCATATTCTGTCGCCGCAAAGTGCCCAGAAGGCACAAGTTCAATGTAAGATTCATACCGAATGAATCTTATTGATTCTAATCAACCATTTGACCCGCTAAGTCATTACGATGCGGGCTCATCACTGCATGAGGTACACCATGAGTCAAGGCTTCACGAGCCAGATGGCGCGCAACATTTTCTACGGAGGCACGGTTTTTTTCGTGCTTGTGTTTGCGAGCCTAATTTTTCACACCGAAACCAAAATTCCCGAGCGATCCAAAGCGGGCGAAATCACGGAGTCCGTAGTCCGTGGAAAGCATTTATGGGAGACGCGCAACTGCATCGGCTGCCATACACTGCTGGGCGAGGGTGCCTATTTCGCGCCTGAGTTGGGCAACGTCTATGCGCGTCGTGGCCCTGATTTCATCAAGGGCTGGATCAAGGCCATGCCCACGCACACGCCGGGCCGCCGCCAGATGCCGCAGTTCAACTTCACCGAAGCACAGCTTGATGATCTGGTCGAGTTCCTGCGCTGGACCAATGGCATCGATGCCGAAAAGTGGCCACCCAATATCGAAGGGTAAGCATCTCAGTGCACTGAGACCTCACATCCAAGGATACAAAAATGCAACCCGCAACCCTTAAATACCAATCGCAGTCTGTCGCCAAGCTGTACTTCATCGCGGCGCTAGGACTGTTCACCGGCCAGATCATTTTCGGTCTGACGCTCGGCCTGCAATACGTGATCGGCGACCTGATGTTCCCGGCCATTCCCTTCAACATCGCCCGCATGGTTCACACCAACCTGCTGATCGTGTGGCTGTTGTTCGGATTCATGGGCGCCGCCTATTTCATGGTGCCCGAAGAGAGCGAAACCGAGCTTTACAGCCCGCTGCTCGCCAAGGTGCTGTTCTGGATCTTCCTGGCCGCCGGAGCCCTGACCATCCTCGGTTACCTGCTGGTGCCCTATGCCACGCTGGCCGAGATGACAGGTAACGACCTGTTGGCCACCATGGGGCGCGAGTTCCTGGAGCAACCCTTGCCTACCAAAATCGGCATTGTGGTGGTGGCACTGGGCTTTCTCTTCAACATCAGCATGACCGTGCTGAAGGGTCGCAAGACCGCCATCACCCTGGTGCTGCTGCTCGGTCTGTGGGGCCTGGCGCTGCTGTTCCTGTTCAGCTTCGTCAACCCCAGCAACCTGGTGCGCGACAAGATGTACTGGTGGTTCGTGGTGCACCTGTGGGTGGAAGGTACGTGGGAGCTGATCATGGCGTCCCTGCTGGCCTTTGTGCTGATCAAGACGACCGGTGTGGACCGTGAAGTGATCGACAAGTGGATGTACATGATCGTCGCCTTCGCGCTGATCTCGGGCATTCTGGGCACTGGCCACCACTTCTACTTCATCGGTCTGCCGGGTTACTGGCACTGGGTGGGTGGCGTGTTCTCCGCACTGGAGCCCATTCCATTCTTCATGATGACGCTGTTTGCTTTCAACATGGTGCAGCGCCGCCGCCGTGAACACCCCAACCAGGCCGCTGTGCTCTGGGCTGTGGGCACCGCCGTCATCGCCTTCCTGGGTGCTGGCGTCTGGGGCTTCATCCACACGCTGAGCTGGGTTAACTTCTACACGCACGGCTCGCAAGTTACGGCGGCCCACGGCCACCTGGCTTTCTACGGCGCCTATGTGCTGGTGGTGCTGGCCATCATCAGCTACTCCATGCCCCTGATGCGTGGCCGCGAAGCCAACCCCATGCGCGCTCAACGCGTCGAAATGTGGAGCTTCTGGATCATGAGCATCGGCATGGCCGTGATGGTTCTGGCCCTCAGCGGCGCCGGTATCCTTCAAGTGTGGCTGCAGCGCATGCCGACCGACGGCACCGCGATGTCCTTCATGGCCACGCAAGACCAGTTGGTGTTCTTCTACTGGACACGTGTGGCTGGTGGTGTGATGTTCCTGATCGGCCTGCTGACCTATCTGTCGAGCTTCTTCATCGGTCCTGCAAAAGACGAGCAGGAAGTGGCTGCCATTCCCGGTAGCCGCATGCAGCGAGCCTGACCATGGAACACGCCCATACTACGGTTTCGTCGGCCTCGGGCGCCAGCACCGGCCCGGGCGTGCGGCCCGCAGGTGGGGCGCCGTTCTATGCAGAACAGGGGGGCGAACGAGCGCTCTTTGAGCATTGCTTTGCCCAGCAGCTTCCGCTGCTGATCAAAGGCCCCACTGGCTGCGGCAAGACCCGTTTTGTCGAACACATGGCGGCGCGCCTGTCGCGCCCCCTGATTACCGTTTCCTGCCACGACGATCTCAGCGCTGCCGACCTGGTCGGTCGCCACCTGATTGGTCAAGGCAACACCGTCTGGACCGACGGGCCGCTCACGCGGGCCGTACGGGAAGGCGCCATTTTGTATCTCGACGAGGTGGTCGAAGCGCGCAAGGACACCACGGTGGTTCTGCACCCGCTTGCCGACGACCGGCGTCTCCTGCCGATTGAACGCACAGGCGAGCTGCTCAAAGCGCCGCCCGAGTTCATGCTCGTCATCTCCTATAACCCCGGCTACCAGAATCTGCTCAAGGGCCTCAAGCCGAGCACGCGCCAGCGCTTTACCGCACTGACGCTGGGTTACCCCGCCCCGGCCGTTGAACGCGCCATTCTGGAGCGCGAAGGCCATGCCTCCCCCGCTCTGGCAGCCCGTCTGGTGCAACTGGCACAGGCGCTGCGCCGCCTGACCGACCACGACCTGGAAGAAACCGCCAGCACCCGCCTTCTCGTGATGGCTGCACGCCTGGTGGCATCGGGTCTGCCCTTGCGCGACGCCTGCCGCGCTGCCGTAGTGGACGCGTTGACCGACGACACCGAGACCATCCAGGCGCTCGATGAAGTTGTGCGCGCGATTGTGGGTGATGAAGACTGATTGTTCTGGCTGTGCCTCGGCTCCCAGCTGCTCCAGCGCAGCCACCGCGGCCAGCACATTAGGCGACAGCGCCCCGGTGGCGCTGCCCGCCACCGCACAACTGCAGCGCCGCCGCCGCTGGTTTCAAGCGGTCTTTTTTGCTGTATTTCTGCTCGCCCCCGCACTCAACCTGCTGCGCTTTGACCTCACCGAGGCACAGCTGTGGGTGCTTGGCTTTCGTTGGTCTCTGGGCATAGAGGCCTTCATTCGCGGCGAAGCCTCGGCAATGCAAACCGCGTGGTCCATCGTGTGGCGCGGCATTTTGCCGGTGTTGACCCTCGTCGTCGGTTTTCTCGCCGTGGCCTACCACTTTGGCCGGCTCTATTGCGGCTGGTTGTGCCCCCATTTTTCGCTGGTCGAAACCCTCAACGACCTGCTTCACCGCGCCACTGGCAAGCTCAGCGTGTGGGACAAATCGCCCACGCCACGTCCCGGCCGCTCGGCCGACAAGCGCTGGTGGCCCGTGTTCCTGGTGGCCTGCCTGGTTTTTGGCTTTGCCTGGGCCATCACGCTGCTGACCTACCTGCTCCCCCCCGCCATGATCTGGGGCAATCTGGTAAACGGCACCCTCACCCCCAACCAGACGCGCTTTCTGGTGGTGGGCACGCTGGTCTTCACGCTGGAGTTCACACTCGCGCGGCACCTGTTTTGCCGCTACGGCTGTGCCGTTGGCCTGTTCCAGAGCCTTGCCTGGATGGCCAACCCCAAGGGCATGGTGGTCTCCTTCACCCGCGAGCGGGCGCGCGAATGCAAGACCTGCGACGCCCCCCGAGGCAGCGCCTGCGACAACGCCTGCCCCATGCGCCTGAACCCGCGCAACATCAAACGCATGATGTTTGCCTGCGTACAGTGCGGCCAGTGCCTGGCCGCCTGTGACACCACCCAAACCGACCAGGGCCGCACACCCACGCTGGAGTGGAAGGTGGGTCTGGACGCTGTGCGCGAAACCATGCGTCAACGCCGCGAGGAGCAGCGCTGATGGAAGAGTGGATTGGCCAGTGGTGGCACCGCGCCGTCACGCGCGTCGCAGAACCAGACCGCGCCCATGTGCAGGTCACCCTGGAAGAGATGCGCCGCAGCATCGCCTTGCTGTACCGCGCTGGCGGAGGCGACGCCGCTGTGCGCGTGGCGCCGGTGGCCGACAGCCGCCATGGCGGGCCCCGTGGCTGGCTTCAGCGCCTGGCCGGCAGTGGCATCCGCGTGCCCCTGCCGGTGCTCGACTGGGAAACGCTGGCCCTGCCCGCCCAGGTGGCAGTTTTTGACGAGCGCGAGCTCAACCACGAGTTGTACCTGTGGCTGGCGGCACTGGCTGCAGTGTTTGAACCCACGGGCGACTGGATCGCCGACAACCGCGCCGCCACGGCGCGGGCGTTGCAGCGTTTTGCAGGGATGCGCGGGCGCCACCAGCGCCTCACGCAGGCCCACCTTGCACAGCGCCCCAGCCTGACCAGCCTGCGCGCCGAGTCCATCCCCTGGGAGGCTGCGGTGCAAGCCGCACTGCGTGGCGATGACCACGGCCCTCTCTTCGTGGCGCCCGCCCAGGTGGCACCCGTGTGGCTGTGGCTGACAGCGGGTGTAGGCCAAGGCCCTTCAGGCACTGCCGGGCAGAGCGGCGATGGCGCTGGCGAGCGCCCAGATGGCCCGCCTGGTGAAGAAAGCAAGCAACGCCGCCGTTCACGCCGCGTCGAGCACAAGGAGGTTCGCAACCCCTTGCTGGTGGCGTCAAAGACCGAGGCCTTGATGAGCTGGAGCGAGCTGATCCGCCTGGACCGCGGCACCGACGACGAGGTCGATCCCAACGCCACGGCGGCTGCCAACGATATGGACACCTTGTCGCTGGCGCGCGGCGACCAGACCACGGCCTCACGCATCAAGTTCGACCTTGATCTGCCCAGCGCCTCGGCCGACGACCTGCCGCTGGGCCCTGGCCGCAAAACCCCCGAATGGGACTGGCGCCGCAACGTGCTGCAACCCGATCACTGCTCGGTGCAGTGCTCGGTCGCCCGGCCAGGCACGCCCTACATTGCGCCCCAGGCGCTGCGCGCCACCGCACGGCGTGTGCGCCGCCGTCTGGAGGTGCTGCGCGCTGCGCCACGCTGGCAAAACGGCCAGACCACAGGAGACGAATTCGACATCGACGCCTGGGTCCGTTTTCAGACCGAATCCCAGGGGGGTGTGCAACATACCGACTCACCGCCGGTCTACATCCGGCGCCAGCGCGGCGAGCGCAGCCTGGCCACGCTCTTGCTGGCCGATTTGTCGCTCTCGACGGACGCCTACGCCACGTCCAATGCCCGCGTCATCGATGTGATCCGCGACGCGCTCTACGTGTTTGGCGAGGCCCTCTCGGCCACCGGCGACGCGTTTGAAGTGCTCGGCTTCAGCTCGGTACGGCGCCAGCATGTGCGCATCCAGCACATCAAGGGGTTTGGTGAACGCTGGAACGACACCGTACGCTCTCGCGTCGGTGCACTCAAACCGGGCTTCTATACCCGCATGGGTGCTGCGCTGCGCGATGCCACCCGCCGCCTGGGTGCGCGACCCGAGCGCCAGCGGCTGCTTTTGGTGCTGACCGACGGCAAGCCAAACGACCTGGACATTTACGAAGGTCGCTACGGCCTGGAAGACACCCGCCATGCCATTCAGGAGGCACGCGATGCGGGCCTGACACCGTTTTGCGTCACGATTGATCACGAAGCCCACGATTACCTGCCGATGCTGTTTGGCAGCCAGGGCTATGCGCTGGTGCGACGCCCGCAGGATCTGGTGCAGCGCCTGACACAGGCGTGGGCGACCCTGGCGCGCTGAGCGCCGCAACTCACCCGGCACACAGCCTCATTTTGGAGGCTGGTGTGCCAGCACATCGGCATCACACCCTGCCCCCGCAGCGATCCAGCGCCGGGCCAGCTGCCCCAGCCAGCGCACAGCCCAAGGATGCGTCCAGCCGGTAACACCGCCCGGATCGACCACCATTCCGCACAGGTAGCGCCCGTCGGCGTCGCTCCAGCGCAAGGCCAGGCAGGCCCCCGCGCGCCGCCGCGAAACCAGCACACCCAACGGGCAAGGCTCCGCCAGGCAACACAGGCCACAGCCGTTGCACGGCGCCCCCTCAACGGGCTTGGCGGGCGCCTCGGGGTGCAACCATACAACCGTGGGTGCAGAGGGTGGAGGCGTTGGCATGGTCTGCAAAAGTCGCAAAAAAATAGGGTTCTGTTGTTGCTCAAGGGCCGCGCGGATGCGCGAACGCCGGCACGCTTTGGCAACGCGCCAGCGTCCAGATGGCACAGCGCGACATCGCGAGCCGGTGGGACCCGTGGCACTTGCTTGATGCCCCGCTGCTGAGCGCATGCTAAGGCAAACACCCCCACCACCGCACTGGCCAGGTTCGCCCGACCGGTTGACCAACGTCAAAGCCAGTAACAACCCTGCCCCCACGCCGCACCACCGCTGCAACAATGGCACTCCCTGTTGCCTGGTCCCGCCCGCCATGAACCCTGCCCCTCACACCCTCGCCACCCTTCAGGCGGCGCTGGCCAGCCACCGTGTATGGAGTCAACTGGACGCGGCCACGCTGGACACACTGGCGCCGCAGTGGCGGCTGGAGGCATCGGATGTGGGCACCACGCTGCTGCCCCAGGGCCGCCTGCACAGCCGCACCGGGCTCATCGTGAGCGGCGCGGTAGACCTGCACGACCCCGACCTGGACATGGCCGTGCACCTGCAGCCCGGAGACATGTTCGGCTTTGGCGCCACCCCGGCGCAACACCTCACCACCTGGCAGGCCACTGCTGCGGCCGACAGCCACATCGCCTGGCTGGCCCCCGACACCGTGACCGCACTGTGCCGCGACCATGGCGCCCTCGCGTATTTCTTTCCGTCACTGCCCGGCGTAGGGCAGCCTCCAGCTGCGGCGCAGGCACCCGGCGCGGGCGTGCACCTGAACCTGCTGGGCACGCCCGTGCGCGCGCTCATCAAGCGCGAGCCGATCACGCTGCCACCCGACACCAGCATCCGCGCCGCTGCGCTGCAAATGCGCGATCTGCGCGTGTCGTCGGTGCTGCTGGTCGAGCAGCACCATCTGTTTGGCCTGGTCACAGACCGCGATCTGCGCAACCGCGTGGTCGCACTGGGGCTGGATATTGACCGGCCCGTGTCCGACATCGCCACCCTGGCGCCCATGACACTGCAGGCACAAAGCCCCGCCTTTGAAGCCCTGCTGCTCATGGCGCGGCACAACATCCACCATGTGCCGGTGATGGACGGCGCGCGCATCGTCGGCATGATCACCGCCACCGACCTGGCGGAACAACACAGCACATCGGCTGTTTACCTGGCGGGCGATGTTTACAAACAGACCACGGTAGAGGGCCTGGCGCATGCCAGCACCAAGATCAAGGCGCTGCAGCAACACCTGGCCGCCGCCGACGCCAGCGCCTACAGCACGGGCCACATCATCACCACCATCACCGACGCGCTGACCACCCGTCTCATCCACCTGGCCGAGGTGAAGCTGGGCCCGCCGCCGGTGGACTATGTGTGGGTGGCCGCCGGCTCCCAGGCCCGCAGCGAACAGACCGCCAGGTCCGACCAGGACAACTGCATGGTGCTGGACGACCGGTATGACGAAGCACTGCATGGCGAGTACTTTCGTGCGTTTTCGCGATTCGTGTGCGATGGCCTGGCGGCCTGCGGCTATATCCACTGCCCGGGCGAGATGATGGCCATGACCGACAAGTGGCGCCAGCCGCGCGCGCGCTGGGCACAGTACTTTCACCAGTGGGTGGACAAGCCCGAGCCCATGGCACTGATGCTGACCTGCGTGTTCTTCGACCTGCGCGCCATCCACGGCAAGACCGAGCTGCTGGAGTCGCTGCGCAATGAGGTGCTGCAGCGCACGCGGGGCAACAGCCTTTTTCTGGCGCACATGGTGGGCAACGCGCTCAAGCACCGCCCGCCGCTGGGCATGTTTGGCACCATCGCACGCATCCGTGGCGGCGAAAACGCGGGCACCATCGACCTCAAGCACAGCGGCATCGTGCCCATCGTGGACCTGGCGCGGGTGTATGCGCTGGCGGGCGGCATTGCGGCGGTCAACACGCACGACCGGCTGGAGGTGGCTTCACTGGCAGGTGAGGTGAGTGCGCAAAGCGCACGCGATCTGCGCGATGCGCTGGAGTTTTTGTCCCGGCTGCGCATCGACCACCAGGCGCGTCAGATCGCGCAGGGGCAGGCGCCCGACAATTTTCTGGCGCTGGAGGAGCTATCCAACTTTGAGCGCAGCCACCTCAAGGAGGCGTTTTCGGTGGTGCAGACGCTGCAGGGGGTGTTGGGGCAGCGGTATCAGACGGGGCGGTATTGAGTGTTTTTGGGGTCTGGCGCTTATGAGGTAAGCGCTGGCAGCTATTTTTATATAGCTAACTTTGTGCTTTTGCGAGGGGCAAGTGCCGGGTCTCGCCCCGGCGGCCGACTCACTTTTCTTTGCTTCGCCAAAGAAAAGTAAGCAAAAGAAAGGCGACCCTCAGTCTGCGACCCCTGCGCTTCGCTACGGGGCAAACCTGGGGCGGGGCGCTTGCGGGGTTCGCCGCATAACTCACTGCGCGCCTGCGGCGCTCCGTTCGGACAAACGCGGCGAGTCAGTTCACGAAGCATGCGCGCGGGGGCGCGCATGCCACCCCGCAAGCACCCCGCCGCAGGCGCAGCCAGCAAGGGGTTGAACACCCGCAGACCACACGGGCCATCGCTGCGCTCGGCCCTTCTTCGCGGGCGCAAGCGCCTCGCGCTGGCACGCCAGGCCGAGCGCAGCGATGGCCCGTGTGGTTGTTGGGCGCCAACCCCCCCTTCTGGTTGCGCCTGCGGCGCGCAGGGGATGGCGGATCAGGGCTCGCGATTGTCTGAGCGCCGCAGGCGCGAGTTCGAGCGAGACCCCGCCAGCACCGAGCACCGCAGGTTGCGGGTTATTGGGGTCAGACACCCATTTCACTGCGGTGCGCAGCACCGCACCCTCCGGGCGAGCCGAAGGCTCGGTGAATTGGGGCTCTGACCCCAAAAACCCGTCGCAGACAGTAGGGTCGCCTTTTCTTTGGTGACTTTCTTTTGGCGAAGCAAAAGAAAGTTACTGCGCCGCCGGGCGCACACCCCGGCTCCCGCCCTCCGCAAAAGCACACCATCAACTACAAAAACAATAGCTGCCAGCGCTTACCCCATAAGCGCAAAACCCCAAAAACACTCAATATTTCAACCGCGCGTAATACGTCTTCTGCGCCGCCTCGCGCGCCTGGCGCAGCGTATGGATGCCCTGCTCCTGCAGCAGCGGAATCAGCCGCAGCCAGATCTCGGCCGTCACCAGCGCATCGCCCAGGGCCGTGTGGCGCCCCAGCACGGTAACGTTGAAGCGTTCCGCAATCGCTTCGAGCCGGTGCGACTCCTGGTTCGGGTGCACCACGGCCGAGAGCAGCAGCGTGTCGAGCACAGGCTGGTGAAAGACCACCCCCGTGGCCTTCTCCTGCAGCTGCAGAAAGCGCATGTCGAACGCCGCGTTGTGCGCCACCAGCACCGTGTCTTGCGTGAACGCATGGAACACCGGCAGCACCTCGCCGATGCGCGGCTTGCCCGCCACCATGTCGTCGGTGATGCCGTGGATGGGGATGGACGCCGCTGGGATGCCGCGCCCCGGGTCCACCAGCTGTTCAAAGCACTCCTGCCGCAGCAGCTTGCCATTGACGATGCGGGCTGCACCGAGCTGGATGATGGCGTCGCCGCCGGCCGGATTCAGGCCCGTGGTTTCGGTGTCGAACACGGTGTAGGCCAGCTCGGACAGCGGGCGGTCGTCCAGCGCGCTGCTCTGGTCGGCCTGCTTGAACAGATCGAAGTCGTAATACTCGGGGCGGCTGTATTCGCTCTCGCCCAAAGCGGCATCCACCACGCCCTGCACGCTGGCCAGGGGCAGCATGAAGCGGAAGAACGCCTGGTGGCGCACCCGCTCGCGCTCAAACCACATTTCGCCGCCGTGGCGCTCGACCACTTCGCGCACGGTCAGGGGACTGCGTTCCGCGCCAAATCGCATGGCGTCCATCTCCCAGTTCATTACCGTTTCGTTGCTCATGGCCTGGCCGCTCCAGACCAGGTCGAGCTGCGCATGCGTGCCCGTGCTCTGCAGCCGCAGTTGCAAAAAGCGCACCTCAAACTCATCCACCAGCCGGTGCGCCAGATAGGTCAGTGCCTGCAGCAGGGTGTAGCTGTCCACCTTGAGCCACAGGCTGCCGTCGATCGCGTCGAGCGTTACCGGCCGGTCGCACTGCGCGGCAATGCGGCGCTGGGCGGCGGTGGCCAGGTCGGCGCCCAGCATGTCCTCCATGGGCCAGCGCGTCTTGAGGCGCTGCGTGGCGCGCTGCGCCAGGTCGGTGATGCGCCGCCCCATGGCGCCCACCTCGTCGCGCACCACGCCCAGAAAGCGCTCGCGCATGGCGGGTTCCAGGTCGGAAAAGCCCAGCATGTCCACCGCCGCCTGGATGTTGGCCAGCGACGCTCGGCTGCCTTCGGTCAGGCCGTGCAGGAGCTGGTCGCGGGCAGATTCTTCCTCCACGCTGGCCGTCACGTTGTCGAGCATCAGCACAAAGCCGCTCACCACGGACTCCAGCGTTTCTTCGTCGGCCCCCTCGGCCACCGCCGCACGCACCGGCGCCACCTGCACGCGCAGTAACTGCCCACCCTGCGTGGTGGTGACAAACTGCGCCGACGGGCTGGCTACACCCCGCGCCATGCCCTGGTGAATGCGTTCGAGCGCATGGGCCAGCAACTGCTGGTCGAACACGGCGTAGATCGACCGGCCAATGCCGATCAGCTCGGCCCCGGCCGCCAGCGCCGGCCCCTGCGATATCTGCCGGAACTGCTGGCGCGCGCGCTGGTTGTAGAGCAGGATGCGCCCGTCGCGGTTGCACACCACCACGCTCTGGTTCAGCTCAGCCATCAGGGCGGCGAGCCGGTTCTTCTCTTGCTGCACGCTGTGGCTGGCCTGGGATACCTGGGCGGCCATGTCGCCGCGCAACTGGTCGCGCTGGGCCGCCAGTTCGTTCACGGCGCGGGCCATGGCCTGCATTTCGGCGGTGCCCCTGGGGGTGAGCTGCTGGGGCGTGGTGGCCGTCACCACCACCCGGATTTTTTCCAGCAGGCGGTGCGGGTCGCCCACATAGCGGCGGTGCAGCACATGCAGCGTGCCCGCCACCAGAAACAGGCCCAGCAGCCAGCCCATGGCCACCAGCACGGTGCGGGACGCCAGCACCTCGCCCACCGCCAGGCGCTCCTGCGCATCGAGTGTGGACCAGACAATCACGGACATCAGCACCAGCCACAGCGCCATCACCAGGCCTGCAGCGGTCACGGCCAGCACCAGCCGGGGGTCGATCTTTTTCATGCGGGTGCCTCCCCGAGCAGCTCGGCCACCTTCTGCACCAGTTCGCGCGTGGAGAACGGCTTGGTCATGTAAGCGTTGGCGCCCAGGGCCAGGCCCTTGGCCAGGTCGGTCTCGCGGCCCTTGGCGGTGAGCATGAGAATTTTGGTGCCCTGCAGGGCCTCGTCGGCGCGCACGGCCTGGCAGACCTCGAAGCCCGTCTTGTGCGGCATCATCACGTCGAGCAGCACCAGCGCGGGCCGCTCACGGGCGATGGTGTCCAGCGCCTCCTGCCCGTCGCGGGCCACCAGCACGGCGTAGCCTTCGCGCTGCAGCAGGTATTCGAGCGAGATCACGATGTTGGGCTCGTCGTCGGCAATCAGGATCTTGTGCGTCATGGGTTCTTGTCTCCGGATGAGGGGGCCTGGCGGGGTAGCCAGAAGCAAAAGCAGGCGCCCGGCTGTGCGGTGGGTTCCAGCCACAGCCGCCCACCAAAATGTTCTGCAATATGGCGGCTGATCGGCAGGCCCAGGCCTGTTCCGTGCGCCACCTGGGCACCCAGGTCGGTCTGGTGAAAACGATCAAAAATCATGGCCTCGTGGCCCGGTTGCACGCCCGGGCCATTGTCCTGCACGCAAACGGTGATGCCCTGCGCATCGCACGCCAGCCGCACCTGCACCTGCCCGCCGGGCGAGGGCACAAACTTGGCTGCGTTGGACAACAGATTCAGCAGCACCTGCAGAATGCGGTCGGGGTCGGCCTGCAGCACGGGCGCCTCGTCGGGCAACTGCACCTGCACCTGGGCCGCGCGCTCGCGGAACACTTCAGCCGTGGTGGCCACCGCACGCTCCACCAGGGCGCGCATGTCCACCGGCGCCACATGCCATTCGGCATGACCCGACTCGATCTTGGCCATGTCCAGCACCTGGTTCACCAGGCGTGTCAGGCGCTCGGTTTCGGCCACGATGATGCCCACGAACTGCTGGCGCTGGGCGGCGGGCATGCCGGCGTCGTCCTGCATGAGTTCGGCCAGCGCACGGATGGAAGTGAGCGGCGTGCGCAGCTCGTGCGTCACAGACGACATGAAGTCGTCCTTGAGCCGATCCAGGCTCTGCAACTGCTCGTTGGCGGCGCGCAGCTCGGCGGTGGCCTGCTCCAGCGAGCGCGACTTGCCCTCCAGCGCCCGCGAATAGGCGCGGATCTGCGAGGCCTCGTCCAGAATGCGCAGCACGTCTTCGGGCGAGAGCGTTTCTTCTTCGGCCACCGAGGCCACCAGCGCACGGGCCGATGCACTGCCCACGGCACCGGCCAGCTGGGTTTCGACAAACTGCACCAGCCGGGCGTCGGGCCGCAGCGCGTGGGCATGGTGCACGCCCACGCGCTGCGCATAGCCGTCAAAAAGCGCCTGCGCCTTGGCGCCGCCCAGAAAACGCTCGCACAGGCGCAGCAGGTCTTGCGTGTTGGCCCGCCCGCGCCAGAACACGGGGCTCGAAGTGGCCGTACGCTCCAGCACATCGACAAACAACAGGGCCTGGCTGGCCTCGCGGCCCGAAGGCGCGCGCCACAGCGACACCCCGACATAGGCCACCACATTGGCCAGCATGCTCCAGAAGAGCGAATGCGTGAGGCCGTCGAACCCCTGCAGGCCAAGCAACTGCTCGGGCCGCAGCCAGGCCATGCCCCAGGGCCCGTGTGCGATGAAGCCCATGTCGAGCCAGCCCGACTTGGCAATGGAGGGCAGCATGAGCGTGTAGGCCCACATCACAAAGCCCGCCAGCAGGCCCGCGAGTGCGCCCAGGCGGGTTCCGCCCTTCCAGTACATGCCGCCCAGCACCACGGGTGCAAACTGCGCCACGGCAGCAAAGCTGATGAGCCCGATGCTGACCAGCGCGTACGCCTCACCCGCGAGGTGAAAGTACACATAGCCCAGCACCAGCACGCCCAAAATGGCGGCGCGCCGGATGCCCAGCAGAAGGCGCGTGAAGTCCTGCCCGCCGCCGCTGCGCAGGTGGCGCCAGCGCAGCAGCAGGGGCAGCACCAGCTCGTTGCTGACCATGGTGGAGACCGCCACGGTCTCCACGATGACCATGCCCGTGGCCGCAGACAGCCCCCCGACAAACGCAAACAGCGCCAGCGCGTGCTGCCCGGCCGCCAGCGGCAGCGAGAGCACAAAATTCTCGGCATTGCCTTGCCCTGGCCCGAAATACAGCAGGCCGCCCAGCGCAATGGGCAGCACGAACAGGTTGATGAGCAGCATGTAGAGCGGAAACACCCAGACCGCGCGGCGCAGGTGGTCTTCGCGCACGTTCTCCACCACCATCACCTGGAACTGGCGGGGCAAAAACACCACCGAGAACATTGACAGCAGCATCAACCCGAACCACTGCGCCCAGGCAAACTGCCCGCCCTGCTCCAGGCGCAGCAACTGCTGCAACTGCGGCACCGCCTGCGCGCGGGCGAACAGGTCGCCCAAGCCATCGAACAGGCCATACACCACAAAGAAGCCGACCATCAGGAAGGCCACCAGCTTGACCACCGATTCAAACGCGATGGCGGCCACCATGCCCTCGTGCCGCTCGGTGGTGTCCAGGTGCCTCGCACCAAACACCATGGCAAAGCCGGCCAGCACCAGGGCCACGTAAAAGGCGCTGTCGTGGCTCCAGTGTGCGGGGTCGGCCACGCCGCCGGGCACCGTCAGCAGGGCATAGCCCGCCGACACCGCCTTGAGCTGCAGCGCGATGTAGGGCACGATGCCCACCACCGCGATCAGGGTCACCAGCCCGGCCAGCAGCGGGCTCTTGCCGTAGCGGCTGGCAACAAAGTCGGCAATCGACGTGATGCGGTACGCCTTGGCAATGCGGATCATCTTGCGCAGCACGATCCAGCCCAGCACCATGACCAGCGTGGGCCCCAGGTAAATGGGCAAAAACCACACCCC
>NZ_QOZT01000087.1:0-15873 GCF_003345135.1 Acidovorax sp. BoFeN1 | reverse complement strand
GTGGCGGGCTGCGCAGCCTGGGCAAGCGGGCGCAGCTGGGCATCCAGCTGCAATTGCGCGGCAGCGGTGGACAAGGTGCCTTTGAGTGTGGCGTGGGCTTGCACCTGAACGCTGGCGCTGCTGCCGGGCACGGCCTGGTGCACGCTGCCATCCACCGTGGCATCGAGCGCCATGGGAGCCTGGGCGTCCAAGGTGGCGCGGGCGGTGTATTGGCCCTGGGCCAGCATCACCTGGCCAATTGTCAGATGGTGCTGGCGCCCATCAAAGCGGTAGTCACCCGCCAGCCCCAGGGCTTCCACGGCCGGTGTGCCTGCCCATTGCAGGCTGTCAATGCGAAAGGGCAGGCCAATCTGCAGCGGCAGCACCAGCGTATCCAGTGGCGTCAGGGGCTCGGCGCTGGGCGGGCCCAGCGGGGTGATCGTCACGGTGGCGGCATGCACCTCGCCCAGCTCCAGGCGGCGCTGCAGCAAGGGTGCCAGCTGCCAGCCCACGCTGGCATCGTTGACTTCCACGCGCAGGGTCGGGCTGCTCCAGCGCAGCCAGCCAATGCGGCCGCCGCTGCGCAGCGATCCGCTCACCTCGCGGCTGTCCAGTGTTTGCCCGGCCGGCAGATGCAGGGCGGCGCGCGCCAGCAGGGCTGCCAAAGAGCTGTCGCGGCCCGACCACCACCAAGCCAGCGTGCCGACCGCCAGCACCAGGGCGCACAGGCCCACCAGCAACCAGCCCGAGAACCGCAGGACCCGGCGTACGTGTTTGCCGCGAACGGGTGCGGCGGGCGGGGTGGCGCCGCCCGCAGAGAAATCGGTCGGGGGCGTGCGATGGGCGGGCGTCTGGCGGCGCATCAGAAGCTGAACCCCAGGCGCAAATGCAGCCGCAGTTGCCGGGACTGCACGCCATAGGCCAGGTCGGCCTGCAGCGGGCCCACCGGGCTGCGCCAGCGCACGCCGGCACCCACGCCAACGCGGGGGTCCAGGTCGCCCACACGGTCGGCCACGGCGCCAGCATCCACAAACACGGCGCTCTCCCAGTCGGTCATGGCGCCGTTGTAAACGATGGGGCGCTGCCATTCGACGCTGGCCAGGCCCAGATAGCGGCCGCCATAAAGCAGGTTGTTTTCGGTGCGGGCGCCGATGGCCCGGTAGCCATAGCCACGCACGGTGGTGTCGCCGCCGGTCAGAAAGAGCTGCGTTACCGGGATCTGCGCCGTCTGCCGCGCCATCACGGCGCCAGCTTCGGCCCGCAGGGCGATGCGGGCATTGCGCGCGCCACCGGTTTCGGCCTGCACGCGGCCCGCCGCAATGAACGATTGCCAGCGCACCAGCGTGCGCACAAAGGCCGCACGGTCGGGGTGCAGCGTGGTGCCTGCCCCCAGTTCCACCGCCAGCCCGTGCCCACGCGTGGGCGCCACGGTGCTATTGAAATAGCGGCCCGTCCAGCCATAGTTCACGCTGATCGCCGTGCCCGAAGGCGGGGCATTCAGGCCCTGGCTGTTGGCGTAGTCGTATTGCAGAAAATAGTTGCGATCAATGCGTGCACCGCTTTTGCTGCGGCCCGAGCGCAGGCGTGCGCTGTTGACCTGATAGTCGCCCGTGGTTTCGCGCTGCGCCTGGGCCGAGGCAAACCAGCGCCATCCGTTTTCGTCGGGCAGATCGGTCCACTCGGTGCTCGCCAGCTTGGTCTCGCGGTCCAGCAGCAGCTTGCTTACCGCGCGCCAGCCAATGCCGGGCAGCTGGTTGTGGATGTGGTCCATGGAAAGGCGGGGGCCGCTGTCGGTGGAGATGCCGGCGCCAAACACCAGCTTTTGCAGCTTGGCCTCGCGCAACTGCGCCACCACGGGGGCGGCCTGCGGGTCGGTGCCTTCGGTGTCGAGGGTGAGAAACACCGCGTCGTAGTAACCGCTGCTGGCCAGGCGCAACTGCGCATCCAGCAGTTGCGCCTCGTCATAAAAAGCGCCGGTGGGCAAGCGGGCCAGGCGCCGCGCGCCATCGGGGTCATAGCGCTCGCTGCCTTGCACCTTCAGGGGGCCAAAGCGGTAAGAGGGGCCCGTGTCGTAGTTCACGCTCAGTGCCGCCTGGTGGGTGTCGGCATCCACCTCGGCGCGGCTTTGCGCAATGCGGGCGGTGGGGTAGCGGCGCACCTGAAGCTGGCGCAGGCCGTCGGCCTTGGCACGGTCCCAGGCCGACTGGGTGAAGGGCTGTCCTGGCAACAGCGACCAGTTGCGTTGCACCCGTTGCTCGCGGCGAGCGTGGCTTTCGGTGTCTTTGTCGGTGCTGTCGGCCACGGTGATCTGGGTGCTGGCAATGCGGGTTTGCGGGCCAGGCTCTACCACTACGACCACGGCACGCAAGGCGGCTTTGCTTTCGGGGGTGTCGGTCATCAGCACCGTGATGGTGGGGGCAAAGTAGCCCATGGTGCCCAGCAGTTCGCGCGCGTTAGCGTCGGCGGCGGCCAGCAGGCGCTGCAACTCGCCGTCTTGCAGATCGGGCAGTGCACGGAAACGTTGTAGTTCCAGATGGCGCTCCAGGGTCTCGCGCACGCCGTCGGGCGCGTTCACTTCAAGGGTGAACGCGGGCAAGGAGGAACTGTCGTTGACCGGGGTGGAGGCTGTGTCTGCGGTGGCGTTGCGTTCGCCTCGGGGCAACAGGCTGCAGCCTTGCAGGCACACCACGCAGAAAAACAGCAACGCCGGCCATCGGGCCGGCGTTGAAAGAGCGATGGGCATGTGCCTATTTTGACAGCAGCCGCATTGTTTCTTCGAGCCCCTTGAGTGACAAAGGGTACATGCGGTTGCCGATGAGCTGCTGGATGATGCTGATGCTCTGGCGGTATTGCCACACGCCTTGTGGCTCGGGGTTGATCCACGCGTGCTTGGGGAAGGCGTGCGTGAGCCGCTGAATCCACTCGGCGCCCGGCTCTTCGTTGTTGTATTCGACGCTGCCGCCTGGCTGCAAAATTTCATACGGGCTCATGGTGGCGTCGCCCACAAAGATCAGTTTGTAGTCCTTGTTGTACTTGCGGATGATGTCCCAGGTCGGGAATTTCTCGGCGAAGCGGCGCCGGTTGTTTTTCCACATGAAGTCGTACACGCAGTTGTGGAAGTAATAAAACTCCAGGTGCTTGAACTCGGTCTTGACAGCACTGAAGAGCTCTTCGATCCGCTGGATGTGTTCGTCCATGGTGCCGCCCACGTCCATCAGCAGCAACACCTTCACGTTGTTGTGGCGCTCGGGCACCATCTTGATGTCCAGATACCCCGCGTTGGCCGCCGTGCTGCGAATGGTGTCGGGCAGGTCCAGCTCCAGCTCGTGCCCCTCGCGCGCAAACTTGCGCAGGCGGCGCAGGGCTACCTTGATGTTGCGCGTGCCCAGCTCCTGCTGGTCGTCGTAGTCGCGGTAGGCACGCTGCTCCCACACCTTCACGGCGCTCTTGTTCTTGCTGGCACCGCCAATGCGCACGCCCTGCGGGTTGTAGCCGCCGTGGCCAAACGGGCTGGTGCCGCCCGTGCCAATCCATTTGCTGCCGCCCTCGTGGCGTTCTTTCTGCTCTTCCAGGCGCTTTTTCAGCGTCTCCATGAGCTCGTCCCAGCCCATCTTCTCGATGGCGGCTTTCTGCTCGGGCGTGAGCTCGTTTTCCAGGATCTTGCGCAGCCAGTCGGCCGGGATCTCCTTGGTGAAGTCGGCCACCATTTCCACGCCCTTGAAGTAGGCGGCGAAAGCGCGGTCGAACTTGTCGTAGTGCTTCTCGTCCTTGACCAGCACGGTGCGGCCCAGGTGGTAGAAATCGTCCAGGCTCCAGCCGTCCGCTGACTTGGGGCCCACCACGCCGGCCTGCAGGGCTTCAAGCAACGTGAGGTATTCCTTGACCGAAACCGGTAGCTTGGCCGCGCGCAGGGTGTAGAAAAAGTCAATTAACATGATATTGGCCTCAAGCGCTTATGTGACAAGCGTATGACGCTCTAAAAGGTATAGCAACTGTGCCCGGACCTCTGGCCATTCGCCCGAGCGCATGCTGTACATCACCGTGTCGCGAATGGTGCCGTCGCGGCGCAGCGCGTGGCCGCGGATCACGCCGTCTTTTTTGGCACCCAGCCGTTCGATGGCGCGTTGCGAGGCAAAGTTGTAGTTGTCGGTGCGCCAGCCCACGACGTTGCAGCCGAGCTGGTCAAAGGCGTGGCCCATCATCAAAAGCTTGGCGATGGTGTTGACGTGGCTGCGCTGCACGCTTTTGCGGTACCAGGTCCAGCCAATCTCCACACGCTTCACGGCGGGCAGGATGTCGTGGTAGCTGGTGGTGCCCAGCACTGTGCCGGTGGCATCGTCGACCACCGCAAAAGCAAAGCGGTGGCCGTCTTCGCGCATCTTGAGCGCTGTCTCGATGTAGGCCCGTGTCTCATGCGGTTCGGGTACCGATGTGATGCGCAGCTTCCAAAGCTCGCCATCGGCAGCCGCCGCGCGCAGCCCGTCCTCGTGCCACAGCGCCAGGGGTTCCAGGCGCACGCCGTTGTGGCGCATGACCAGTGGTTGAACAAAACTCATGGCCGGGCTCCGGCAATCAACGGTTGCGTTGATTCATGAAGACGAGTTTTTCAAACAGGCTGACATCCTGTTCGTTCTTCAGTAGTGCACCCACCAGCGGTGGCACGGCCACCTTGTTGTCGGCGCTTTGCAGGGCCGACAGCGGAATGTCTTCAGCCACCAGCAACTTGAGCCAGTCGATCAGCTCGCTGGTGGAGGGCTTCTTTTTCAGGCCGGGCAGGTTGCGTACGTCGTAAAACGTCTTCATCGCCACGCCCAGCAGCTCGCTCTTGAGCGTGGGGAAGTGCACGTTCACGATCTGGCGCATGGTGTCGGCTTCGGGGAACTTGATGAAGTGAAAGAAGCAGCGGCGCAAAAAGGCGTCGGGCAGTTCCTTTTCGTTGTTCGAGGTGATGAACACCAGCGGCCGGTGCTTGGCCTTGATGAGTTCGCGCGTTTCGTAGCAGTAGAACTCCATGCGGTCGATCTCGCGCAGGAGGTCGTTCGGGAACTCGATGTCGGCCTTGTCGATTTCGTCGATCAGCAGTGCCACGGGGCGGTCGGCCGTGAAGGCTTGCCATAACACGCCCTGGACGATGTAGTTGCGGATGTCCTTGACGCGCTCGGCGCTGTCGCCATCGTTGAGCTGGCTGTCGCGCAGGCGGCTCACGGCGTCGTATTCATACAGGCCCTGCTGCGCCTTGGTGGTGGACTTGATGTGCCACTGCAGCAAGGGCATGTCCAGCGCCTGTGCCACTTCTTCGGCCAGCATGGTCTTGCCGGTGCCGGGCTCGCCCTTGACGAGCAGCGGGCGTTGCAGCGTGATGGCCGCGTTCACGGCAAGCATCAGGTCTTGGGTGGCGACGTAAGTCTGGGAACCTTGAAATTTCATGAACAAAACACCGAATCGTTGATGGATGGGCTTGACAAGCGGTGGCTATAATCTCCATCGGATCAGAGCCACGAGTTGAACCTTCATACGATTGTGCGCGCAAAATGAACAAGACGTTGACCACGATATTCGCCCTGGCTGTCGCTTGCGTGACGGCGGTGTCCCACGCCCAGGAAGCCAAGGGAGATGTCGAAGCCGGCAAGCAGAAAATTGCGATGTGCATCGGCTGCCACGGCATTCCGGGTTACCAGTCGAGCTTTCCCGAAGTGCACAAGGTGCCCATGATCTCGGGCCAGAGCGGCAAGTACATTGCTGCCGCCCTCACGGCCTACAAAAAGGGCGAGCGCAAGCACCCCACGATGCGCGGCGTGTCCGACTCCTTGACCGAGCAGGACATTGCCGACGTATCGGCCTATTACGAACAACACGGCAAGACCAGCGCCGAGCTGCCCGCCAAGTCGGGCCGCGAACCCAGCGTGCAAGTGGCCGAGTTGCTGAAAAAGGGTGCCTGCGTTTCCTGCCACGGCGACAACTTTGCCAAGCCCATCGATCCGTCCTATCCCAAGATTGCGGGCCAGCACGCTGATTACCTGTTCGTGGCGCTCAAGGCCTACAAGGTGGAAAAGAACACCCATGTCGGCCGCGGCAACGCCATCATGGGCGGCATCGCCAAGCAGTTCACCAACGCGGAGCTGAAGGCAATTGCAAGCTATGTGGGCTCGCTCGAAAGCGACCTGCACACGGTGCCGCAATCGCGTTTTCGTTGAGCTGACCGCCGGTTGGGGCCTCGCCCCGCAAACCAGGCCATTCGCACAGAGCCCGCAGCCAGCGGGCTCTTTTGTTTCTGGCCATGCACACATGGCGCTTGCTGTCGCAGGCGCCTGCCTATCTGGCACACCGCGCAGGGGCTTGGTTGTCCTTTGGGGGAGTCGTTCGTAAAATACCCCTATGCGTTTTCTGGTTTCTCCCTCCTGTGTCCGTGCCGCCGAGTCGTCCACGACTGCTGCGTTGCCCGCACACATCGTGCAAAGGACGGGTGTTCTGAAACCAGCTTCCACGGCCGCAGATTCCTAGGCCCGGCGGTTTCTTCTTTCCCCAAGAGCGTCATCGACCCACCGCCGGGCAGTCATGCCGGACCAGTGCGCGCGACAGCATGTCGTGCTGCGGCCATTGAGATTCCGGTTTTCACCGCTCACGTTTCGTGGTTTTCCGTTGCGTGGGCGCACTGATGGCGCCATCCAGCGCGGCGCTTTGCGCCGGCCGTTTGTACGCTTACCGGGAAGTTCCATGCACCTTCAGACCATTATTGCCATCACCGATTTTTCTGCCGCCGCCGAGCAGGCGCTGGACCGCGCTGCCATGGTTGCAGCCGATCACCATGCGCGCTTGCGCATCCACTACGGCACCGACACGCCCGATCCCAAGTTCGCCGATCCGCACGCGCGGCTGGAACAGCGGGCGCGCCAGCTGGCCCGGCGCCATGATGTTGCCGTCGTTGCCGCAAGGCAGGGCACCGGCGACGTGGTGGCCGATGCGCTGGCCGCAACGGCGGGAGCAGATTTGCTGGTGATGGACCGGCGGGCGCATTTCAACTGGGGGCGCCTGCTGCGGGGTTCGCCATGGGCGCGAGTCTTGCGCGGCAGTCGCTGTCCGGTGCTGATCGTGCAGAACGCACCCAAAAGTGCCTATCGTCATGTACTGGTTGCGGTGGATTTTTCCGAGACCGCAGGGGCGTTGGTGCGGTATGCCGGGGGGCTGCAAGGGGAGGCGCGACTGGAGCTTTATCACGCCATTGACCGGCACAACGAAGCCAAACTGCGCAGCGCCGAAGCGTCGATGCAGGCCATTCAGGCCTATCGCGCCGAAGTGCGCGAGCAGGCACGCCGAAAGATGCTGCCGCTTGCCACCGCTTTGGACACGCGGCGCAACCGTGTGGCCTCGGTGCTGGGAGCCGGAGACCCGGCCCGGCAGCTTGCCGTGCAGCACGAAGCCTCAGGAGCCGATCTCATTGCAGTCGGGTACCAGCGCCGCCCGGCACCCGTTGATTGGTTGATGGGCAGTGTCGCGGTCCGGCTGGTGGGCCACGTGCAATGTGATGTGCTGGTGTTTCCGCGCGACTATGCGTTGCGCGAAGGCCGCACAACGGCGCGAAACTGTGCTGTTTCTGGCTTGTCGGCCTGACGCTTGCGCCGGCCCGTTCAGCGTGTGAGCGCCCAGGCGCCCAAAACCTGTGGTGGAGCTTGCGCCGCGATCCACGCAGCGTTGGCGACCGCTTCAGTCCCGGGTGGCGCGGCGCTGCACGCAGGCGATGTAGGCGTCTCCATCGGGCGGGCGGCCGGCGCGCTGGCTTTCCCACAGCATCTGGCCCAGGCAGTCCATGGTGGCGTGGTGGGCGTCGTGCAGGGAATCAAGGCGCGCGGTGAGCAGTTCTACCGCCTGGCGGATGCCGCGCGGCTGGTCGATGCTGCACTGTTCGCTGATCGACAGGTGCATCGACAGGTGCAGAAACGGGTTGGTCTGCTCTGGCGTTTCGTCGTAGTTGCGCGCCACGGCGGCGTCGGCGTTGGCCAGCTCGGCGTGGTACTCGGGGTGCTCTGCAATCCACAGGCTGGCCAGCGTTTCGATGGCCTCCATGGGGGCGCCGCTCAGGGTCTTGGCGTGCACCGCGCAGAGAAAACGGCGCACATCGGCTTGGGACGGGTTGAACATGGCCCTGAGCGTAGCACGCAGTGGCAGCGATGCCGGCGCACGACGGGCGGTGCGCCGTTGCGGTGGCGTCCTACATGCGCAGGCGCCGGGCGCGTCTACAGTGGCCGGGCACAGGCGGGGAAACCGGGGTCGCTGCTGCGCCTTTGTCCAACAGCCCCGGATTTGGGAGATATGCCATGAATGCACTGCGTCTGACCGGAGCGATCCTGGTCGTATTGGGGCTGGCCGGGTTTTTTACCGGCGGTTTCAGCTTCACCAAAGAAACCACGCAGGCCAAGCTGGGTCCGCTGGAGCTCACCGTGAAAGACAAGGAATCGGTGAATGTGCCCCAGTGGCTGAGCCTGGGCGCCATTGCGCTGGGGGCCGTGGTGCTGGTGCTGGGTTTTCGCAAGAATTGAACTGCTTGGGCAGGCAGCGCGAATACGCGGTGCGCGCTGTCAGCCGTTTGCCGGCGGCTGTTCGGCCCCAAGGCCCGCACGTCAGTTGCGCTGAAGGCTCAGCAGCCGTGAAATGGTGCGCGCTGCCTTCAGCAGGGCGGGCAGCATGGTGGCCTGCATCACCTCGGCGCTGGTGCGGTTGGCCTGGCCGCTGATATTGAGGGCGGCCACGGTCTGGCCCGCGCGGTTGGTCAGCGGCGCGGCAATCGAAATCAGCCCTTCCTCCAGTTCCTGATTGATCAGGCACCAGCCCTGTGTGCGTGCCTGGCGTATGCGTTCGAGCAGCGTGGCCACGTCCACGGTGGTGTGCTGGGTAAAGCGCTGGGGGTTCAGGCCCTGCAGCCGTGCCACCAGTTCTTCGTCGGGCAGGCCCGCCAGCAGCACCCGCCCCATCGATGTCCACGGCGCGGGCAGGCGCGAACCCACGCCCAGGTTGGTGCGCATGATCTTGTGCGTGGGCAGCCGCAGCACATAGACGATATCGAGGCCGTCCAGCACGGCCGCCGAGCACGACTCGCGCACCTGCTCCACCAGCTCTTCCATCACCGGCTCGGCCAGATCCCAGATGGGCATGGACGACAGGTAGGCAAAGCCGAGGTCAAGGATGCGCGGGGTCAGGCGAAACAGCCGACCATCACTTTCCACATAGCCCAGCGTCTGCAGCGTGAGCAGAATGCGCCGCGCGCCCGCGCGCGTCAGGCCGGTCTGCGCGGCAACCTCGCTCAGCGTCTGCTGCGGCGCGGTGGCACTGAACGAGCGGATCACTTCCAGGCCGCGCGCAAACGACTGCACGTAGCTGTCGCCCGGTTTCGGGCTGGCGGGAGGGGTATTGGTGTTCATGAAATGCCCGGTTTATAATTCTCTATGCGAACATTTGTTCATTATACGAACAAATTGGTGGCGATTTTTTGACACTTCCCGGAAGACTTTCCATGATCAACAAGATAGCGGACTCGGTGGCGCAGGCACTTGCGGGTGTGAAGGATGGCGCCACGGTGCTGATTGGCGGCTTTGGCACGGCGGGCATTCCTGACGAGCTGATCGACGGCCTGATCGCCCATGGTGCGCGCGACCTCACCATCGTGAACAACAACGCCGGCAACGCCGAGCAGGGCGTGGCGGCGCTGCTCAAGGCCGGACAGGTGCGCAAGATCATTTGCAGCTTTCCGCGCCAGGCCGACAGCTATGTGTTTGACGAGCTTTACCGCAGCGGCAAGCTGGAACTGGAGCTGGTGCCGCAGGGCAACCTGGCCGAGCGCATCCGCGCCGCAGGTGCTGGCATTGGCGCCTTTTTCTGCCCCACGGCCTATGGCACCGAGCTGGCCGCGGGCAAAGAGACGCGCGAAATCAATGGCAAGCACTACGTGCTGGAGTACCCCATCTACGGCGACGTGGCCCTGATCAAGGCCGAAAAGGGCGACCGCTGGGGCAACCTGACCTATCGCATGTCGGCGCGCAACTTTGGCCCCGTGATGGCCACCGCCGCCAAGACCACGATTGCCACGGTGCACGAAGTGGTGGAGCTGGGTGCACTCGATCCCGAAGCCATCGTCACGCCGGGCGTCTATGTGAGCCACGTGGTGAAGATCGCCCGCGTGGCCACCCAGGCGGGTGGCATGAAGAAATCTGCATGAAATTGGCCTCTGGCGCAAAAGGAGCAAGCGTGAGTAGCTATCAAAAACGTAGTAAAGAAGAGTTGGCCAAACGGGTGGCGCAAGACATCCACGACGGCGCCTATGTCAACCTGGGCATCGGCCAGCCGACCCTGGTGGCCAACCACATTCCCGCGGGCCGTGAAGTCGTCCTGCAAAGCGAGAACGGCATCCTGGGTATGGGCCCGGCGCCCGCTGCGGGCAGCGAAGACTATGACCTCATCAACGCAGGCAAGCAGCCCGTGACCCTGCTGCCCGGCGGCGCGTATTTTCACCACGCTGACAGCTTTGCCATGATGCGCGGCGGTCACCTCGACATCTGCGTGCTGGGCGCCTTTCAGGTGTCGGCCACGGGCGACCTGGCCAACTGGAGCACGGGCGAGCCCGGCGCCATTCCTGCCGTGGGCGGCGCCATGGACCTGGCCATCGGTGCCAAGCAGACCTGGGTGATGATGGACTTGCTCACCAAGCAGGGCGCCAGCAAGGTCGTGGCGCAGTGCACCTATCCGCTCACCGGCATCGGCTGCGTCAAGCGCATTTACTCCGACCTTGCCACGCTGGCCTGCACGCCGCAGGGCCTGCAGCTCATCGACAAGGTCGAAGGGCTGGAGCACGCTGAGCTCGAACGCCTTGTCGGCCTGCCCATCCAGGCCTGAATTCACCTCAATCCCGACAAACCCCCAGGAGACACCTATGACCCAAGCTTTCATCTGTGACGCCATCCGCACCCCTTTCGGCCGCTACGGCGGTGCCTTGTCCAGCGTGCGCACCGACGACCTCGGCGCCATCCCGCTCAAGGCGCTGATGGAGCGCAATCCGGGCGTGGACTGGGCCGCCGTGACCGACGTGCTTTATGGCTGCGCCAACCAGGCCGGTGAAGACAACCGCAACGTGGCGCGCATGTCGGCCCTGCTGGCTGGCCTGCCACTGGAAGTGCCCGGCGGCACCATCAACCGCCTGTGCGGCTCGGGCCTGGATGCCGTGGGCACGGCAGCGCGCGCCATCAAGGCCGGCGAAGCCGGTCTGATGATCGCGGGCGGCGTGGAAAGCATGAGCCGCGCCCCGTTTGTCATGCCCAAGGCAGAAAGCGCCTTCAGCCGCAACAACGCCGTGTATGACACCACGATTGGCTGGCGCTTCGTCAACAAGCTGATGAAGGCGCAGTACGGCGTGGATTCGATGCCCGAAACGGCCGAAAACGTGGCCACCGACTTTGGCATCGAGCGCGAGGCGCAGGACCTGATGGCCCTGAACAGCCAGCTGCGTGCCGTGGCTGCCATCGAAGCGGGCCACCTGGCGCGCGAGATCTGCCCGGTCACCATCCCGCAGAAAAAGGGCGATGCCATCGTCGTGGACACCGACGAACACCCCCGCAAGACCAGCCTGGAAGCGCTGGCCAAGCTCAAGGGCGTGGTGCGGCCTGACGGCACCGTCACGGCCGGCAACGCCAGCGGTGTGAACGACGGCGCCTGCGCGCTGCTGCTGGCCGACGAAGCCAACGCCGCCAAGTATGGCCTGACGCCGCGCGCCCGCGTGGTCGGCATGGCCACCGCCGGCGTGGCGCCGCGCATCATGGGCTTTGGCCCCACGCCCGCCACCCTGAAGGTGCTGGCGCAAACCGGCCTCACCATTGACCACATGGACGTGATCGAGCTCAACGAAGCCTTTGCCGCGCAGGGCCTGGCCGTGCTGCGCGCCCTGGGCCTGAAAGATGACGACGCCCGTGTGAACGCCTGGGGCGGCGCCATTGCGCTGGGCCACCCGCTGGGCGCCAGCGGTGCCCGCCTGGCCACCACGGCGGTGAACCGCCTGCACGCCACCGGTGGCAAGTACGCGCTGTGCACCATGTGCATTGGCGTGGGGCAGGGCATTGCCGTGATCCTCGAACGCGTCTGACCGTGCCAAAACTCACCGCGCCAACACAAGCAGTGCAGACACCAACCATCGACACCCCCGGCGGGCGCTTTCGCGTGCGCCTGGATGGGCCCGCTGATGCGCCGGTGCTGGTGTTTTCCAACTCGCTGGGCACGCCGCTGGAGATGTGGGACGCGCAGGCGCAGCACTTCGCCCAGACCCACCGCGTGCTGCGCTACGACACGCGCGGCCATGGCGGCAGCGTGGTGTCGCCAGGCCCCTACAGCCTGGAGCAACTCGGCGGTGATGTGCTGGCGCTGCTGGACGCGCTGGGCATTGCCAGGGCCAGCTTTTGCGGCATCTCCATGGGCGGCCTCACCGGGCTGTGGCTGGGCGTGCACGCGGGCGGGCGCCTGGACCACCTGGTGGTCTGCAACAGTGCCGCCAAAATTGGCACGGCCGAAGGCTGGCAAACCCGTGCTGCGCTGGTGCGCAACCAAGGCACCGCGGCCATGGCCGAGCTGGCCGCTTCGGCGCCCGGCCGCTGGTTCACCGAACCCTTCATCGCGGCCCAGCCCGCGCGGGTGGCCCTGGCGCAAGGCTGGATTGCCGGCATCGCGCCCGAGGGCTATGCCGCCTGCTGCGAGGCACTGGCCCAGGCCGACCTGCGAAATGCCATTGCCGCCATTCGCGTGCCCACGTTGCTGATTGCCGGTGCCAGTGACCCGGTGACCACCGTGGCCGACGCGCAGGCCATGCAGCGTGCCATTGCCGGTGCGCGCCTGGTCGAGCTGCCTGCTTCGCACCTGTCCAACCTGGAAGCACCGGCTGCGTTTGACGACGCGCTGGCCGCCTTTTTGGCCATGGGTGCCTGAACCGTTGGCGCCCCACGCCATTCACCCGCAAAAGCCATGACCCAGCCCAATACCACCCCCGAGCGCGTGCTGATCACCGGCGGCGGCGCCGGCATCGGTGCCGCCATTGCCGAGCGCTGCCGTGCCGAGGGCTACCTGCCGATCGTCATCGACCGCGTGGTGGACTCCGTGCCCGGCGCCATCCGTGCCGACCTGTCGGATGCGGCAGACACCGCGCGCGCACTGCAAGAGGCGCTGGCCAGCGGTCCCATCACGCGGCTGGTGAACAACGTGGGCGTGGTGGTGCCGGCCGATGCCGAGCACCAGACGCTGGCCGAGTTCGCCCTGGCCGTTTCGCTGAACCTGCGCTGCGCGTTTCAGTGCATGCAGGCACTGCTGCCGGGCATGAAGGCTGCGGGCTTCGGGCGCATTGTCAACATGTCCTCGCGCGCGGCGCTGGGCAAGGAGTTGCGCACCGCCTATGCCGCTACCAAGGCTGGCCTGATCGGCATGACACGCGTGTGGGCGCTGGAGCTGGGGCTGCACGGCATCACGGCCAACGCCATCGGGCCCGGCCCCATTCGCACCGAGCTGTTCGACCGCGCCAACCCGCCCGACGCACCACGCACCCGCGCCATCGTCGATGCCGTGCCCGTCAGGCGCATTGGCACGCCCGACGACGTGGCCCACGCCGCCAGCTACCTGCTGGATGCGCGCAGTGGTTTCGTCACGGGGCAGGTTCTGTATGTCTGCGGCGGCATGACCGTGGGCGTGGCGGGCGTGTGAGCGCCTCGTTCACACACCTTCACCGCGCCGCCCGAACCGGCCCTTTCACCCGTCTGCTGCGTCTGGGCGCATGTTTGCCCGGCACGGCGGATTCCATTGAACCGAGAAAGACAGAGGAAACAACCCTGACCACTTCCACACACCGCACCTTCCTGACCGGCCGCCGCAAGGCCCTGGCTGTTTTGGCCAGCCTGGCTGCGGGCACGGCTGCCCTGCCGGGCGCCGCTTTTGCGCAGGCCGTTTATCCCGCCAAGCCTATTTCCATCGTCGTGCCCTTCTCGGCGGGCGGCACCACCGACATCCTGGCGCGCCTGGTGGGCCAATACCTCTCGACCGAGCTGGGCCAGCCGGTGGTGATCGAAAACAAGGCCGGTGCGGGCGGCAACATCGGCGGGCAATATGCTGCCAAGGCCGCGGCCGACGGCTACACCCTGTTCATGGGCACCGTGGGCACGCAGTCCATCAACGCCAGCCTGTACAAGAAGATGCCCTTTGATCCCATCAAGGACTTCGCACCGCTGACGCGCGTGGCCAATGTGCCCAACCTGCTGGTGGCCAACCCCCAGCAGCCGTTCAAAACGGTGCCCGAAATGATTGCCTATGCCAAGGCCAACCCCGGCAAGATCAACTTCGGCTCGCCCGGCAACGGCGCTTCTCCGCACCTGTCGGGTGAATTGTTCAATGCGATGGCCAAGGTCGAACTCACGCACATTCCCTACAAGGGCAGCGCACCGGCCGTGACCGACCTGCTGGGCAACCAGATCGCCATCATGTTCGACAACCTGCCTTCGGTGATTCCGCATGTGCGTTCGGGCAAGTTGCGCGCCATTGCCATCACCACCGCCAAGCGCTCGCCCGAGCTGCCCGATGTGCCGACCATCGCCGAAGCCGGTGTGCCCGGTTATGAGGCCATGTCGTGGTTCGGCCTGCTCGCACCTGCGGCCACGCCCGCGCCCGTGCTGGCCAAGCTCAGCGGTGCGCTGGCCAAGGTGCTGGCGAACCCCGAGGTGAAGAAGAAGATCGTTGACCAGGGCGGCGAGCCCGTGAATGAAACCCCTGCCCAGTTTGCCGCCTTCATCCAGTCTGAATCGGTGAAGTGGGGCAAGGTGGTCAAGTCGTCGGGCGCAAGCCTGGACTGATCTGTAGCCGGGTTGCTTCTAAATTAATAGCTGCTGGCGCACATGGATAGTGCGCCAGCAGCTATTTTTGTTTCAAGGTACGCGGCACAGGCAGTGGGCCTTTAGAGCCTGGTCCAGGCTCTTACACCCGCCACGCAGGCAGCTGCCAGTTGCGCCACAGCGCCAGCACGCGCAGTCCGGCGGTCACCAGCACGCAGGCCAGCAGCGGGGCCCAGTCGGGCGCCTGCACCTGGCGCAGCGCCACATCCACCCAGCCGCCGGCAAAGGCGCACAGGGCATAGGGGCGGTGGTCGCTGAAGGCCTGGGGCACCTCGTTGCACAGCACGTCGCGCAGCACACCGCCAAACACCCCGGTGATCACGCCCATCATCACGGCTATGAGCGCCGGCATGCCCACGGCCATGGCCACGTCCACGCCGATGGCTGCAAACAGGCCCAGACCAATCGTGTCGGGCAGCAGCATGGCACGCTCGGTGGGTTTGAAGTGGCGCTGGCGCATGAACAGCATGGCGCCCACGCACAGCGCCAGAATGCCCCACACATAGCCCGTGTGGCGCACCCAGAAAAAGGGCCGCTGGTCCAGCAGCAGGTCGCGCAAGGTGCCGCCGCCAAAGGCGGCGACGCAGGCCACCACGCACACGCCCACCGCGTCCATGCGCTGGCGTGCGGCGGCGATCATTCCCGACAAGGCAAAGGCGGCGGTGGCGGCTATTTCGAGCACAAAGCGCAGGGTGGGTATCCACGGGGTTTCAGCGAGGTCCATGGGGATGGATTGTGCAGGCGCGGCGGTGACAGCAGCCAAAAGTGGCGCGCGTGCTGGTGCAGGCGGGTGGATCGCAGAAGGTGTAAAGTGCTATTGAATATATAGCTGCTAGCGATTTCTGCGAAAGGGCTAGAGTCATATTTTGCGGTTCTCTTCTATTTCGGGTGGCGTACAACATTCCCCACTGAGTCCATGGTCAGGCCCTTGCTTTTAGCAGAGGATTGCCCGGCAGGTGGGTAAGTTTGCCGGCGATCAGGAACGCCATGGCGATGA
>NZ_QOZT01000086.1:0-16089 GCF_003345135.1 Acidovorax sp. BoFeN1 | reverse complement strand
CGCCCAACGAGGCCCGCGTGCTGGCCACGCTGATGGAGAAAGCCCGCACGGTGCCCGACAGCTACCCCATGTCGCTCAACGGCCTGCTGACCGGCTGCAACCAGAAAACCAGCCGCGAGCCTGTAATGCAGCTCAGCGATGCCCAAGCGCAAGAGGCGCTCGACGCCCTCAAACTCCTGAGCCTGGCGTTTGAAAGCAGCGGCAACCGCACCACGCGGTGGGAGCACAATTTTCAGCGCGGCGTGGGTGTGCCCGAGCAATCGGCCGTGCTGCTGGGCCTGTTGATGCTGCGCGGCCCGCAAACGGCGGGCGAGTTGCGCATCAACGCCGAGCGCTGGTACCGGTTTGCCGACATTTCCTCGGTCGAAGCCTTTCTGGACGAGCTGCAGGAGCGCAGCGCCGAAAAAGGTGGCCCGCTGGTGGTGCAATTGCCCCGCGCGCCGGGTGCACGGGAGCAGCGCTGGGCGCACCTGCTGTGCGGGCCGGTGGATGCCAGCAGCGCCAGCGTGCATGCCACCGGGGGCAGCGCAATGGGCGCAGCTGCTTTACAGGCACGGGTGGAGGTGCTGGAGTTTGAGGTGGCCAGCTTGCGCACCACGGTGCAGCGGCTGTGCTCCGAGCTCGGAATTTCCCCTGACTCCACCCCGATGTCGCCACCCGGACAGGAATAAAACGAACGCCCGTGCTACAACCACGCAATCACTAGGAGACGCACCGCATGGATCTCGCATTCACCCCCGAAGAACAGGCCTTTCGCGAAGAAGTTCGCGCATGGGTTCAAAGCAACCTGCCCAAGGAAATTTCCCACAAGGTCCACAACGCCTTGCGCCTGACGCGCGACGACCTGCAAGGCTGGGCCAAGATTCTGGGCAAGAAGGGCTGGCTCGGCTTTGGCTGGCCCAAAGAGTTTGGCGGCCCCGGCTGGACGGCCGTGCAAAAGCACCTGTTTGAAGAAGAGTGCGCGCTGGCTGGCGCACCCCGCATCATTCCGTTTGGCCCCGTCATGGTCGCCCCGGTAATCATGGCCTTTGGCAATGCCGAGCAGCAAAAGCGCTTTCTGCCTGGCATCGCCAGCGGCGAAGTGTGGTGGAGCCAGGGCTACAGCGAACCCGGCTCGGGCTCGGACCTGGCCTCGGTCAAGACGCGCGCCGAACGCGTGGGCGACAAATACATCGTCAACGGCCAAAAGACCTGGACCACGCTGGGCCAGTATGGCGACTGGATGTTCAACCTGGTGCGCACCAGCACCGAGGGCAAGCCCCAGACCGGCATCTCCTTCCTGCTGCTGGACATGAAGTCCAAGGGCGTCACCGTGCGCCCCATCAAGCTGCTCGATGGCGAATGCGAGGTCAACGAAGTGTTCTTCGACAACGTCGAAGTGCCGGCCGAGAACCTGATCGGCGAAGAGAACAAGGGCTGGACCTACGCCAAGCACCTGCTGAGCCACGAACGCACCAATATCGCCGACGTGAACCGCAGCAAGCGCGAGCTGGAGCGCCTCAAACGCATCGCCAAGACCGAAGGCGTGTGGGATGACCAGCGTTTCCGTGACCAGATCGCGCTGCTCGAAGTGGACATCGTGGCGCTGGAGATGATGGTGCTGCGCGTGCTCTCGGCTGAAAAGTCGGGCAAGAACTCGCTCGACATCGCCGGCCTGCTCAAGATCAAGGGCAGCGAGATCCAGCAGCGTTATGCCGAGCTGATGATGCTGGCCGCAGGCCCCTTTGCCATGCCCTTCATCGAAGAGGCCATGGAGGCTGGCTGGCAGGGTGACGCTACCGCAGGGGCGCTGGGAGGCTTCCCCGGCGGTGTCACCGCCAACGCGCCACTGGCATCCACCTACTTCAACCTGCGCAAGACCACCATTTACGGCGGCTCGAACGAAGTGCAAAGAAACATCGTCGCGCAGACTGTGCTCGGCTGAAGCCGACAACAGTCCGCGCTTTGCACGACAGGACTGCTCCCCCGTGCCCCCTCCGGGAGGGGGTTCCAGCTAGAGCTTCGCTGGTTGTATGAAGAAGGCGCCACGGCGCCACAACCGGCACAAGGAGAGACACATGGATTTCGATTTTTCTGACGACCAGGAACAACTGCGCGACGCCGTGCGCAAGTGGGTGGACAAGGGCTACACGTTCGAGCGCCGCCGCGCTGCCGTGGCCGCCGGTGGTTTTGACCGCGCCGCCTGGAACGAGCTGGCCGAGCTGGGCCTGACCGCTCTGACCGTGCCCGAAGCCCACGACGGCATGGGCCAGGGCGCCATCGACGCCATGGTGGTGGCCGAAGAACTGGGCCGCGGCATCGTGCTGGAGCCCATCGCTCAGGCCTTCATGGCCAGCGCCGTGCTGTCGCACCATGCGCCCGCCGCCGTGCAATCGGCCTGGCTGCCCCGCGTGGCCAGTGGCGAAGCCCTGGTGGTGCTGGCCCAGCAGGAGCGCAAGGCGCGCTACCGCCTTGATATTTGTGAGGCAAAAGCGGCCCCAGCACAATCAGGGTATGCGGTAACAGCTATTAAAAGCATAGTTTCCGCTGGTGACCAGGCCGACGCGTTCATCGTTCCTGCGCAGCTCGACGGCAAGATCGCCCTCTTCCTGGTGGAACGTGCGGCAGCTGGCGTGATCACGCGTGGCTACGTCACCCAGGACGGCAGCCGCGCCGCTGAAGTGCAGCTCGTCAACGCCCCCGCCACGCTCATCACCACCGACGGCCTGGCCGCGCTGGAGCTGGCCGTGGACACCGGCATTGCCGCGACCTGCGCCGAAGCCGTGGGCGTGATGGACAAGACCGTGGCCATCACGGTCGAATACATGAACCAGCGCAAGCAGTTCGGCGTGGTCATCGCCAGTTTCCAGGCCCTGCGCCACCGCGTTGCCGACATGAAGATGCAGCTGGAACTGGCCCGCTCGATGAGCTACTACGCCAGCCTCAAGCTGGGCGCCCCCGCCGCCGAACGCCGCGCCGCCATGGCCCGCGCCAAGGTGCAACTGGGCCAGTCGATGCGCTTTGTGGGCCAGCAGGCCGTGCAACTGCATGGCGGCATCGGAGTGACGGACGAATACATCGTGAGCCACTATTTCAAGAAGCTCACGCAACTGGAAGTGGCCTTTGGCGACACGCTGCACTACCTGGGTGAAGTGTCGGCGCGTATGCAGGACACGGCGGGGGTGTTTGCCTGAAGCTTGGGTCGTGCACCAAGACAAACCGCCTTCGGGCGGTTTTTTTTCCGCGCTCACGGCAAGTCCACGGTTCAGGTCAGCTGAAAATTCACCGGATACAAGGGCGGCGGCAGGTCCTTCTCGCCCAGCGATTCGCGCAAATTGATTTCGATGGCCCGGCACAGGGTATCGAGAGGCAGGTCGTTGCTTTCGAGGCCGAAGGGTTCCTCGATTTCGTCGCCCAGCGCATCCAGGCCAAAGAAGGTGTAGGCCACGATGCCCACCACAAACGGCGTCATGAAGCCCGTGGTGTCCACCAGTCCAAAGGGTAGCAAAAAGCAGTACATGTAGGCCGTGCGGTGCAGCAGCAGGGTGTACGAAAACGGCACGGGCGTGTTCTTGATGCGCTCGCACGATGCGGCAGATGCGGTCAGGGACGACAGCGTGGCATCCATCGGCACCGCCAGGCAGGGCTCGATCTGCCCCTGGCGCACGCACGCTCCCAGGTCGCGCCCCATGTGCAGCATGAGCGTGCTGGCGGGGTTGAGGCTGCTGCGGGTCTGTTCAAACTCGGCTGCGGTCAGCCAGCGCTGCAGCACCGTGTCATCGCGCTGGTCGCGCAGTTGCAGCCGCAGCGCATGCACAAATGCAATCGCACGGTGCACCATGCGTATGCGCACGTCATCGTCGCGCCGCGCAGGGTCCAGAGGCACCGGCAGGTCAATCAAGCCCTGGCACTGGCGCGACAGCGTGCGGGTGCGGTGCACGATCTCGCCCCACAGTTTGCGCGCTTCCCAGTAGCGGTCGTAGGCGGTGGTGCTGCGAAACCCCAGAAAAATCGCCAGCGGCAGGCCAATCAGGGTGAACGGGATGGCGGTGAGCGTGATCTTGAGCGAGAACAGGTTGCCGTGCATCACGGTGACCAGCGTTGCCAGCAAGATATTGAGCAGCAGGGTCAGGCGGATACGTTGCAGCACCGAACCGCGCAGCACCAGAAACAACCGCAGCCCGGAGGGACGCTCACGAACAATCATGCCGAAAAACCAAGGGTAAACGCTTATTTGACCACAACCAATCTACCGGCCACGAAGGCCGCGCGCCCTGCATAACCAGGCATCGGGCCGTCCCGTCAGACCAGCAAGCGCGATGATTTGGGCACATGCGCCATCAAAAACTCCATCTGATCGGCCAGGATGCGCCGGTTGCGCAGAATGAAGTCTTCCCACAGGCTGGGCACGTAGGGTGCGTACAGCAGCGGCATGTGCGCCTGCTCGGGCGTGCGCGGGCCCTTGCGGTGGTTGCAGGGGCGGCATGCGGTGACCACGTTCATCCAGTGGTTCTGCCCGTTGCGCGCAAACGGCACGATGTGCTCGCGCGTGAGGTCTTCTTCATGAAAATGCCCGCCGCAGTAGGCGCACACATTGCGGTCGCGCGCAAACAGCTTGCTGTTGGTGAGACTGGGCTTGAGATCGAAGGGATTGATGCCCGACACGCCCCGGGTACCGATGATGCTGTTGACGGAAATCACCGATTGCTCGCCCGTGATGGCGTTGTAGCCACCCCGAAAGCGGGCGATCTGCCCACCCGATTCCCAGCGCACCTCTGCGGCGGCGTAGTGAATCACCGCCTGCTCCAACGTGATCCACGATTGGGGCAGCCCTTGGGCTGACAGTTTCAAGACCTTCAAAACACGCCTCCTGGAACAAAAGTACACAAGGATCGCAACGGTGATGTCTCGCGGGCAGCCCTGCGCCGGGCCATCCGTGGGTCACAATATACTCCGTTTTCATGACAAATTGGCGTCTTGCGCTTGATACATCAGCGCAGACTGCTATCAAAACAATATCAAAGCGATGAAGATCTTTCGCGGCTTCCACCACCCGGACATCGCCCGCGCCTGTGCGCTGACCATTGGCAATTTCGACGGCGTGCACCGGGGCCACCAGGCCATGCTGGCCCTGCTGAACAGCGAGGCTGCGCAACGGGGCGTGGAAAGTTGTGTGCTCACATTCGAGCCCCATCCGCGCGACTATTTCGCGGGCGTGCACCGCAAGCCCGACCTGGCCCCGGCACGCATCGGCACGCTGCGCGACAAGCTCACTGAGCTCAATCGCTGCGGCGTGCAGCAAACCATAGTGCTGCCATTTGATGCGCGGCTGGCAGCCCAGTCGCCCCAGGCCTTCATCGACGAGGTGCTTGTGCGCGGCCTGGGCGCCCGCTATGTGCTGGTGGGCGACGATTTCCGTTTTGGCGCCCAGCGGGCGGGCGACTACGCCATGCTTGACGCCGCTGGCCCGGCCCACGGGTTTGATGTGGCGCGCATGAACAGCTACGAAATCTCTGCCCCCCAGGCGCGGCCCGGCAGCAGCGGGCCTGGCCTGCGCGTATCCAGCTCGGCCGTGCGCCAGGCCCTGGCTGCGGGCGACATGCAAGCGGCGGCGCGCCTGCTGGGTCGGCCCTACGCCATCAGCGGCCATGTCGTGCACGGGCGCAAGCTGGGGCGCGCGCTGGGCGCCAGCAGCGCCGCGGCTGGGGATGGCTTTCGCACCCTCAATCTGCGCTTTGCCCACTGGAAGCCCGCCGCCAGCGGCATCTTCGCCGTGCTGGTGCATGGCCTGAGCAATGCCCCGCTGCCGGGCGTGGCGAACCTGGGCGTGCGCCCCTCGCTGGACCCCCATGACGTGAACGGTGGCCGCGTGCTGCTCGAAACCCATTGCCTGACCTGGCCCGCCGATCTGGGGCCTGAAGGGGCGTACGGTAAAATCGTGCGCGTGGAACTGCTGCACAAACTGCACGATGAGCTGAAATACGACGGTCTTGATGCCCTGACGGCGGGCATTGCCAAAGACTGCGCTGATGCACGTGCTTACTTTGCGTCGGCCCACGCCCTCACGCTCACCAGTTTGCAAACCGAGACCCGGCGCCAGACCACGCGCGACCGAATTTGAGGTGGCTGCCTGCGCAGCGCCTGCATGGCGAACCCCCTCGCTTGTCGTACCCTCTTCCCGTTTTTGACCCGGGCCAGCCCCGGAATGCCCCGTTTTAAGGCCCATCCATGTCCGACAACGCCAGTCCCGCACCCACCGATTACCGCAGCACGCTGAACCTGCCCGACACGCCCTTCCCGATGCGTGGCGATCTGCCCAAGCGCGAGCCGGGCTGGGTCAAGGAGTGGGAAGACCAGGGCATCTACAAAAAGCTGCGCGATGCGCGCTGCGGCAAGCCCAAGTTCATCCTGCACGACGGCCCGCCCTACGCCAACGGGCAGCTGCACATCGGCCACGCGGTGAACAAGATCCTCAAGGACATGATCACCAAGGCGCGCCAGCTCGAAGGCTTCGATGCGCTGTACGTGCCCGGCTGGGACTGCCACGGCCTGCCCATCGAAAACGCCATCGAAAAACTGCACGGCCGCAACCTGCCGCGCGACGAGATGCAGGCCAAGAGCCGCGCCTTTGCCACCGAGCAGATCGCGCAGCAGATGCAGGACTTCAAGCGCCTCGGTGTGCTGGGCGAATGGGACAACCCCTACAAGACCATGAACTACGCCAACGAGGCGGGCGAGTTGCGCGCCTTGAAGCGCGTGATGGAGCGCGGTTACGTGTACCGCGGCCTCAAGCCCGTGTACTGGTGCTTTGACTGCGGCTCGTCGCTGGCCGAGTTTGAGATCGAATACCAGGACAAGAAGAGCCAGACGCTGGACGTGGCCTTCAAGGCGCACAACCCGGCCCAGCTGGCGGCTGCCTTCGGCCTGACCGCGCTGACCAAAGACGCCTTCGCCGTCATCTGGACCACCACCGCCTGGACCATCCCCGCCAACCAGGCGCTCAACCTCAACCCCGAGCTGCCCTACGCCCTGGTAGACACCGAGCGCGGCCTGCTGATCGTGGCCGAGACGCTGGTCGAGTCCTGTCTGCAGCGCTGGAGCCTGCAAGGCCAGGTGCTGGCCGTGGCCCAGGGAGAAAAGCTTGCGGGCATCGAGTTTGAGCACCCGCTGCACGATGTGGATGCCGGCTACAAACGCCTTTCGCCCGTGTACCTGGCCGAATACGCCACCGCCACCGACGGCACCGGTCTCGTGCACTCGTCACCCGCCTATGGCGTAGAGGATTTCAACTCCTGCGTGGCGCACGGCATGCAGTACGACGACATCCTCAACCCGGTGCTAGGCAACGGCCGCTACGACGAATCGCTGGCGCTGTTCGGCGGGCTCAATATCTGGAAAGCCTGCCCCATCATCATCGAGGCGCTGCAGGCCGCCGGCCGCCTGCTGGGCACCACCACCATCACACACAGCTACCCGCACTGCTGGCGCCACAAGACGCCCGTGATCTACCGCGCGGCCGCCCAGTGGTTCGTGCGCATGGACGAGGGCGAAGGCGTGTTCACCACCGACAAGGCCCCCGGCACGCTGCGCCAGACGGCCCTGGCCGCCATCGAGCAGACGCATTTCTACCCCGAGAACGGCAAGTCGCGCCTGCGCGACATGATCGCCGGTCGGCCCGACTGGTGCATCTCGCGCCAGCGCAGCTGGGGCGTGCCCCTGCCGTTTTTCCTGCACAAGGATTCGGGCGAGCTGCACCCGCGCACCATGGAAATCATCGACCAGGCGGCTTCAATAGTCGAGCAGGGCGGCATCGAGGCCTGGAGCCGCATGACGGCCGAAGAGGTGCTGGGCGCCGCCGACGCCGCGCACTACACCAAGAGCACCGACATCCTGGAAGTGTGGTTCGACTCGGGCTCCACCTTCTGGCATGTGATGCGCGGCACGCACGGCAGCATGCACCACGACGAAGGCCCCGAGGCCGACCTCTACCTCGAAGGCCACGACCAGCACCGCGGCTGGTTCCACAGCTCGCTGCTGCTGGCCAGCGCCATCTATGGCCGCGCGCCCTACCGCGGCCTGCTCACGCACGGCTTCACGGTGGACGGCCAGGGCAAGAAAATGAGCAAGTCGGTGGGCAACACCGTCTCGCCGCAAGAGGTGAGTGGGAAGCTCGGCGCCGAAATCATCCGCCTGTGGTGCGCCGCCACCGACTACTCGGGCGACCTGGCGATTGACGACAAGATCCTCGCACGCGTGGTCGATGCCTACCGCCGCATCCGCAACACGCTGCGCTTTTTGCTGGCCAACGTGAGCGACTTCGACCCCGCCGCGGACGCCGTGCCCTTTGAGCAGATGCTCGAAATCGACCGCTACGCGCTGGTGCGCGCCGCGCAGTTCCAGGAAGACATCCTGGCCCACTACAAGGTGTATGAGTTCCACCCCGTGGTCGCCAAGCTGCAGCTGTATTGCTCGGAAGACCTGGGCGGTTTTTACCTCGACGTGCTCAAGGACCGCCTCTACACCACCGCGCCCAAGAGCCTGGCACGGCGCAGCGCCCAGACCGCGCTGCACCAGATCACGCACGCCATGCTGCGCTGGATGGCACCGTTCCTGTCGTTCACGGCCGAAGAGGCCTGGAAGATCTTTGGCGACTCCGATTCGATCTTCATGGAGACCTTCTCGGCGCTGGGCCAGAGCGACGATGGCCTGCTGGCCAAGTGGCGCCGCATCCGTGAAATCCGCGACGCCGTCAACAAGGACATCGAGGCCTTGCGCGCCGCCGGCCAGGTGGGCGCCTCGCTGCAGGCCTGCGTCACGCTGACGGTGGCACCGGAAGACCATGCCCTGCTCGCCAGCCTGGGGGATGATCTGAAGTTCGTCTTCATCACATCCACTATTGAATTGATAGCTGGAAGCGCTTTGCAGGTAAGCGCGAAAGCCAGTTTTGATGCCAAATGCGAGCGCTGCTGGCATTACAGCGCCGACGTGGGCCACGATGCAGCCCACCCCACCCTGTGCGGCCGCTGCACCAGCAACCTCTTTGGCAGCGGTGAAGACCGCAAGGTGGCCTGATGGCGCGGAGCAACTCCTCGCTCGTGCGCGGCCCGGGCACCAGTTTGTGGCCCTGGCTGGCTTGGGCGGTCGTCATTCTTTTGGCCGACCAGTTCACCAAGACGCTGATCCTGGGCTATTACCGGCTGGGCGATGCCACCACCATCACCAGCTTCTTCAACATCGTGCGGGCGCACAACACGGGTGCGGCCTTCTCGTTTCTGGCCGACGCGGGCGGCTGGCAGCGCTGGCTGTTCACGGGCATTGGCGTGGCCGCCACGGTGTTCATCGTCTGGCAACTGCGCGCGCACCCGGGGCAAAAGCTGTTTTGCTTTGCGCTGTCGAGCATCCTTGGGGGCGCCGTGGGCAATGTGGTGGACCGGCTGATGCACGGCTATGTGGTGGATTTTCTCGACTTCCACTGGGCGGGTTACCACTTTCCGGCGTTCAACATTGCCGACGCCGGCATTACGGTGGGCGCGGCCTGCCTGATCCTGGACGAGTTGCTGCGCGTGAGAAACGCGCGTTGAGCCAGCAGCACCCACGCCCACCCCATGCGGGCGTGACCAATGCCATCAGGGCCCTCGCGGGTGGGGCGGTGTGCGGGGCTATAGTTGCACGCTTCTTTCCATGAAGCATCTCCTCAATCTTCTTGCTGCCGTGGCCCTGTTGATCTGGGGCACCCATCTGGTGCGCACCGGCATCTTGCGCGTCTTTGGCGCCAACCTGCGCCAGCTGATCTCGCGCAGCGTCAGCACCCGCCTCACGGCCGTGCTTTCGGGCATTGGCGTCACGGCACTGGTGCAGTCCAGCACCGCCACCGCCCTCATTGTTTCTTCGTTCGTCGGCCAGGGCCTGGTGGGCCTGCCGGCCGCGCTGGCCGTGATGCTGGGCGCCGACGTGGGCACCAGCGTGATGGCCGTGGTGTTTGCGATGGACTTGTCCTGGCTCTCGCCCCTGTTCATCTTTATCGGTGTGGTGCTGTTCATCTCGCGCCAGGACACCACCGTGGGGCGCGTGGGCAGGGTGCTGATCGGTCTGGGGCTGATGCTGCTGGCCTTGCGGCTCATCACCGATTCGACCATGGTCCTCATGCAGTCGCCCACCGTACGCACCCTGCTGGAAGCTCTCACCAGCGATCTGCTGCTGGAGCTCTTCACCGGTGCTGTGCTGGCCGTGGTGTCTTATTCGAGCCTCGCCACGGTGCTGCTGACCGCCACGCTGGCGGGTTCTGGCGGCATTCCGGTGGAAGTGGCGCTGGGCCTGGTGCTGGGCGCCAATCTGGGCAGCGGGCTGCTGGCGGTGCTGACCACGCTCAAGTCCAATGTGCAGACACGCCAGGTGCCGCTGGGCAACCTGGTGTTCAAGATCGTGGGCGTGCTCATCATGATGCCGCTGGTCGGCCTGTGGCTGCGCCATGTGCGCCCGTTTGTTCCGGATGCAGCCACGCTGGTGGTGCTATTCCATCTGGCGTTCAACACCGTGGTGGGCCTGGCGTGCATCGGCCTGACTGGCACGGTGGCGCGCTTGGTGCAGCGCCTGCTGCCGCACGAAGAGGCGCCCACGGCAGGCGCCCGTCCGCAGCACCTCGACCCCTCGGCCCTGGCCACGCCCTCGCTGGCCATTTCGTGCGCCGCCCGCGAGGCGCTGCACCAGGCCGATGTGGTCGAGTCGATGCTGATGGGCATGCACCAGGTTATCCGCACCGATGACCTCAAGCTGGCCCAGGACCTGCGCAAACTCGATGACCAGGTGGACGACCTGTATTCGGCCATCAAGTACTACATGACCAAGATCTCGCGCGAGGCCCTGGACGAGCGCGAGGGCCGGCGCTGGGCCGACATCATCAGCTTCACCATCAACATGGAGCAGATCGGCGACATCATCGAGCGGGTGCTGATCGACATCGAGGACAAGAAGATCAAGAAGGGGCGCCAGTTCTCCGATGCCGGCATGGAAGAGATCAACGAGCTGCATGCGCGGCTGGTGGACAACCTGCGCCTGGCCATGAGCGTCTTCCTGAACGGCAATGTGCGCGATGCCCAGAAACTGCTCGAAGAAAAGGTGCGCTTTCGCGACCTGGAGCATGCCTACTCGGCCACCCACCTGGCGCGCCTGTCCGACAACACGGTGCAGAGCATCGAAACCAGCTCGCTGCACATCGACCTGATCAGCGAACTCAAGCGCATCAATTCGCTGCTGTGCTCGGTGGCCTATCCCATTCTGGAATCGGCCGGCGCCCTGGCACCCAGCCGGCTGCGCACCTCGGTGCTATAGCGGGCGTTGGACGGCCGGTGGGCCGTCCCCTGCATCGTCATCGTCAATCAGCCAGGCGCCCCGCCACCAGCCGCACCACGCGGTCGCAGCGGGCGGCCAGCGACTCGTCGTGGGTGACCATCACAAACGCAGTGCCCTGGTCGCGCGCCAGTTGCAGCATGAGGTCGAACACGCCGTCGGCGGTGCTGCGGTCGAGGTTGCCAGTGGGCTCATCGGCCAGCACGCAGGCCGGCCGCGTCACCAGCGCGCGGGCAATCGCCACCCGCTGGCGCTCGCCACCCGAAAGCTCGGCCGGGCGGTGGTGCAGGCGGTCTTTCAAACCCACAGAGGTGAGCACGCGCTCGGCCTCGGCACGGCATTGCGCCAACGGCAGGCGGCGAATGCGAAGCGGCATGGCCACATTGTCGAGCGCGCTGAACTCGGGCAACAGGTGGTGGAACTGGTAGATGAAGCCCAGGTGCTGGTTGCGCAACTGGCCCTGGCGTTCGGCCGACAGCGCCGACATCTCCTCGCCCTTGAGGCGCACCGTGCCCGAGGTGGGCGCATCCAGCCCGCCCAGCAGGTGCAGCAAGGTACTCTTGCCCGAGCCCGACGCGCCCACGATGGCCAGTGTTTCGCCCGCGTGGATTTGCAGATCCACGCCATGCAGCACGGTCACATCCAGGCGGCCTTCGGTGAAACGCTTGGTCAGGCCCTTGGCTTCAAGCACCACGTTATTTTTCAAACTCATCTCCGTTATCCATGGCATGAAACTGGCGCTCGCCAGGCCAGAGCAGCCGCGCAAGGACCGCCCCGCCGCGCTGGCTGCGTCCCCCTGCCCGCATTGCAAAGCAATGCGAGAGCGGGGGGAAGACGCGAAGCGTCTCAGGGGGGTGTTTCTCATTCATAGCGAAGAGCCTCGGCAGGATTGACACGGCTGGCACGCCAGCTGGGGTAGAGCGTGGCCACAAAAGCCAGCACGAGGGAGATGACCGTGATGGGCACGATGTCGCTGCTCTGCGGCTCGCTGGGCATCTTGCTGATGAGGTAAATATCCTGCGGCAAAAAGCTGGCGTTGAGCGCGCGCTCGATGGCGGGCACGATCACATCGATGTTGCTGGCAATGGCCAGGCCCAGCAGCAGGCCGGACATCGTGCCGATCACGCCCACCATGGCGCCCTGCACCACAAAGATGCCCATGATGCTTTTGGGGCTGGCGCCCAGCGTGCGCAGGATGGCGATGTCGGCGCGCTTGTCGGTCACCGTCATCACCAGCGTGCTCACCAGGTTGAACGCGGCCACGGCCACGATCAGCGTGAGGATGATGAACATCATGCGTTTTTCCAGCTGCACGGCGGCAAACCAGGTGCGGTTTTGCTGCGTCCAGTCGCGGATCAGCAGCTGGTCGCTCAGGCTGCCCGCCAGTTGCATGGTTACCTCCCGCGCCTGGTGCAGGTCCTTGAGCTTCAAGCGGATGCCCGTGGGGCCTTCGAGGCGGAAGATGCGCTGCGCATCCTCGTGGTGCAGCAGCACCAGCGCAGAGTCGTATTCGTAATGGCCCGAGTCAAACGTGCCCGCCACCGTCATCTGCTTGAGGCGTGGCACCACGCCAGCGGGCGTCACCTGCCCGGCCGGTGCGATCAGCGTCACGGCGTCGCCTGCACGCACGCCCAGGGCGCGGGCCAGCTCGCCGCCCAGCACCACGCGAAACTCGCCCGGCACCAGCAGCTTGAGCGTCTCTTCGTTGGTGGCGGCCAGGTCGGTCACCGCGCCTTCGAGCGCCGGGTCGATGCCGCGCACCAGCGTGCCTTTCATGTCCTCGCCGCGCGCCAGCAGGGCCTGCGCACCCACAAAGGGTGCAGCGCCGATCACGTTGGGGTTTTGCCGGGCCTCGGCCAGCGTGCGTGCCACATCGGGCAGGGCCGTGCTCTGGGGCGAAAAAATCTCGATGTGCGAGACCACGCTGAGCATGCGGTCGCGCACCTCTTTCTGAAAGCCGTTCATCACGCTCAGAACAATGATCAGCGCCGCCACCCCGAGCGCGATGCCCAGCATGGACACACCCGAGATGAACGAGATGAAGCCGTTGCGCCGCGTGGCGCGCCCCGCGCGCGTGTAGCGCCAGCCCAGGGCCAGTTCGTAGGGGATTTGCATGGATTATTAAGCCTAGGAGAACTGCAATTTAGAGGGAAACCGCTTATGCGGCATGCCACTATCAAAAACCGTTTTACGGACCGACCGCATCCCTCATGCAGGCACCCCCCTCCCTTCTTCAACACCTTCGGTGCTCATCTGTATAGGAAACACCTCTGCCAACCGGTCGAGTTTCTCTCTAACTTCGGCTGCGATTGCCTCTGGAGGCACAAATGCCACCAAGCGATGCAACTCGCCCTTTCGTAAAAGCAGCCCGCCACCTACGCGCAGTGCCAATCCGCGAAAGAATTCCTCAGCAAACGTACTTAACTTGCGCCGCTCGGTTTTAGCTTCCCAGAGCACACGTGAAGCATCCGGGCTGGCCTGCCGCCAAACATCGAAGTCAGCTTGGGCACCGTCGAAGACCCGCTCCAACACCAGGTCATCTAGCACTTCGTCAATCGCTGTCTGCGTCTGCTGGGCAAAGAGGTCATCTGCAGGATACTGGCTAGCGGCATACCTTCGAAGCAAGTCTGGAGTAATGAAGTAGTTTTCCGCCTCGTATCGCTTCCAATAAACGATCTTTAGCGGCCCATCGAGCACACTCTGCTTATCCCGACCATCGTTGTCCAAGATGGCAAGTCCTCGCAATTCAGGCAAGAGATTTCGCAATCCATTGAAGTGCTGCTGAGGCGTCACACCAAATCCGCCTTCCACTCGCTCCAACTCGGCTTCGAGGTTCCTATCCGGGTAATTGTTTTGCACGTAGAAAGAATTGATACGCTCATCCCAGCGTCTGGCAACCGGGTGCCCCAATCGCTCGGCAAGGGCGCGCAACATATCCACATCGGTGCCGCCTTCCACATACAGCACATATCCCCGCTCCCGCGCCTTGACATAATGCTCGGCGCCAAAATGCTTGAGGCTATTGCGAATGTCCTGTTTTCGAGCCAGATCATCTGCGCGTCCATCCAGGAGCAAAGTGAGATTGATATCCAATGCCTCGTCGAGAATGACCTCAGAGTGAGTCACCATCACCACCTGAGAGCCGTTTTCGCTGGCGATATCGCGAAGCAGCACGTACACCTGTTTCTGACGCAAAATTTCCAGATGCGCGTCGGGCTCGTCCACCAATAGAACGCTGCCTTTGTGAGAATACAGATACGCGAAGATCAGAAGCATCTGCTGGAAGCCTCGCCCTGCGGAGGACACATCCAAAGCTTCTTTTACTCCCGGCTGGCGGTACTGCAACTCTACGCTGCCTCGTGTGGTTTCTTGTGGATCTGACAGCGAGACATTGAACAAGCGGTGCATTAACGAAGCAACCCGATGCCAGTCCTCCTTGGAGGATCGGTGCACCATCAGACACAGGTTACGCAGTACCTGCGCCGTCTGCCCCTGCCCTAGCAGAACGTCAATTCGCCCGGGCTGCAATAACGGCTCTTCAGTTTCCAAACCAGACATCGGATACAGCAGCTCCACCCGAAGCGCGGCCGCATGTCTCAACAACGAGAGGTCACCCGCCACTGCCGGGTCTGGGTGGCAGTAAACCAGTTCATCGCCCTGATTGCGAAAGCGCATCGACAGCGCTACAGCCTTGCCCTGGAACTCGACACCCACGGTGATGACCAGAGAAATGTCCTTGTTGCCAGTTCGAACCTGGGTGTTGTGCCAGAAAAATCGCGTGCGCTGTACAGGCACGGCCACGATATTGAGTCGGTTGAGTGCTGTCGCAGTGCGCTCTTTGGCAGTGGAATCCTTGCGCACGTCGTACCACGTACGAACAGCCTGCGACCAAAGTGCCAGAGCCTGGATAGCACTGGTCTTGCCGCAATTGTTCGGGCCGATGAGGACCGCAGGATGGTCCAACTCGATACGCTGCTTGTCACCAAAGCGCTTAAAGTTCTCGATCTCAAGGTAGTGCAGCAGCCGCATGGAGATATCCGCCGTAGGGGTGAACTCAGTAAACCGGCAATTGTGGCATCCCGGACAATAGGCCCATGTCGGACACCACCTCTTTGCTCATTCCCTGCGCCGCGAGCGCGGCCGAGGGTTGCCAGCAAGCCCTGCAGGGCCTGGCACTGCCCCATCTGGACCGGCTACTGGCCCGCCTGGGCCCTGCAGGCACCAGCCCCGGCGAAGAGACCAGCTTCTCCCCGCCCCACGAACGCGCGCTGGCCAACGCCCTGGGCCTGCCCCTGGACGACGGCCGCATTCCCTGGGCCGCGTGGCACCGCCACCAGCAGGGCCTGCCCACCGACGGCGAGGCCTGGGCCTTTGTCACGCCCTGCCAGTGGCATGTGAGCACCGACCACATCACCCTGCGCGACCCGGAAAGCCTGGCGCTCGACGAAGCCGCCTCGCGCGCGCTGCTGGCCATCGTGGCGCCGTGGTTTGCCGACGACGGCATCACGCTGCACTACGACCAGCCTACCCGCTGGCTGGCCAGCGGCGCGCTGTTTGCCCCGCTTGCCACCGCGTCGCTGGAGCGGGTGCTGCTGCGCGACGTGCGGCCGTGGATGCCTGAACCCCGTGCAGCGCGCACGGCCCGCACTCTGCACCGCCTGCACAGCGAGATGCAGATGCTGCTTTACACCCACGCCTTCAACGACGAACGCGCGGCGCGCGGCCTGCCGGTGGTCAACTCGTTTTGGGTGCACGGCACTGGCC
>NZ_QOZT01000085.1:0-16569 GCF_003345135.1 Acidovorax sp. BoFeN1 | reverse complement strand
TGCGAGGGCTGTGGCGACTGGTGCCGCTGGCCGTAAAGCACGTCTTCCACCGGCCAGATGTATGAAAACATCGCCAGCCGCGCGCTCATGGAGCATTGCCTCGATCAGCAAAACGCCCTAGCCTTGGCCGGCTGGCCGGTGGAAGACGTGCTTTACGGCCAGCGGCACCAGTCGCCACAGCCCTCGCACGCAGTCATCGTGAAGCTGATGAAGGCGATTGACGCCGAGCAGTCGCTGGAAACCTTCGAAGAAATCCTGGGCGAAGACCCGCTCTTGGCCTACCGCTTCATGGTCTACACCAACTCGGCGGCGCTGGGCCTGCGCACGGGCATCGATTCGTTGCGCCGGGGGCTGGTGATGATGGGCTATGGCTCCATCAAGCGCTGGCTGTCCGATCAGCTGCCCCACGCCAGCACCAACCTGAACCTGCGGCCCGTGCGCGAGGCCATGGTAATGCGGGCGCAGCTCATGACGCATCTGCTGGATGCCGGCGTGGAAAACGACCTGCGCCGCGAAATCTACCTGTGCGGGCTGCTGTCGCAGCTGGACGATGTCATGGGCGAATCCCTGGGCACCATCCTGCGCCGCATCCCGCTGTCCGAGCGCATCTATGACGCCGACGTGCTGGGCACCGGCCCCTATGCCTCGGGCCTGCAGATGGCCCGCGCACTGGAGTCGGACGACGCCAGCGTGATCCGCAAGCTGTGCGAAACCCATGAAATGGATCTGGAGGAAGTCAACCGCGCGCTATTGCGGGTGCTGGCCGATCTGGAAGTGGAACGCCCCGCCGCCGCCTGAACCTGCGCGGCCCGTTGCAGTGCAGCGCACCGTGGCTACCGGCTCTGCGCCACCACCCGCTGGAACACGCGCCAGAAGGCCGCGTCCTGCGTGGTGGTGAAGTTGATGCGCATCAGCGTGCACGGTTGCCGGCTGGCATGGAACAACGCCCCGGGCGCCAGCAGGTAGCCCTCGTCCAGCATGCGCTGGGCCAGCACGTCAGTGTCCACACCCGTCTCCACCCAGCCAAACAGCCCCGCCGGCTCGGCCGCAAAGCTGCAGCCGGCGTCCAGCGCCAGCTGCACGCTGCGTGCGCGTGCCTGGGCCAGGCGCAGGCGCATGCGCGCGGCATGGCGGCGCAGCTGGCCCTGATCGATGCACAGGGCCAGCGCCTTTTCCAGAATGGACGGTGTGGTCAGGGTGGACAGCAGCTTGGTGTCGAGCAGGCGCTCCACCAGATCGGGCGGCGCCGCCAGGTAGCCCACACGCCAGTTGGGCGCCAGGATTTTGGCGAAACCGCTCACGTAAATGGTGCGCCGCAGGCCGTCGAGCACCGTGAGCCGCGTGGCGTGCTCGGGCGCGATGTGGCTGTAGGTGTCGTCTTCCACCACATGAAAGTTGTGCTGCTGTGCCAGCTGCAGCACCTGGTGCGCACTGCCGGGCGACAGGCAATAACCCGTGGGGTTGTGGAACACGCTCACGCTCACGAACAGCTTGGGGGCGTGGGCCTCGCAATAGCGCGCCATCACGGCCAGATCGGGGCCATCGGCGTGGCGCGGCACGGGCAGGATGCGCATGCCCAGGGCATCAAGGCGTGCAAACTCCACCGACCAGCCGGGCTCCTCCACCATGACAGGGTCGCCGGGCCGCAGCAGGGTGCGGCTGACAATGTCGAGCGCGTGGGTGGCGCCCACCGTGGTCATGATCTGACCGGCCCGCGCGGGAATGCCCAAGCCCGCCAGCTTGCGCGCCAGCACCTGGCGCAGGCCGGGGTCGCCCATGGGGTCGCCATACTGCAGCGAGCCCTCTTGCAACGCCCGGCTGCCGGTGACTTTGCGCACCGCTGCCGCCATGAACCCCGCCTCCAGCCAATCCGACGGAAACACGCCGGCGCCCGGCTGCGGATGGGTGGATGCCTGGTGGAACATGCCCCGGATCAGCGCCGTGGCGTTGATGCGCGACCCCGATGGCAAAGGCGCGGTGCCCGTGGCCGTCCTGAGCGCTACATTTGCTATATTTTGTATAGCTGATTGCGCTTGCCCCTCCTGCGCTTGCGCCCCATTTTGCACAAAATCGCGTACAAAGAAACCACGTTGACTGCGCGCCTCCACCAAGCCCTGGGCCTGCAACTGGTCGTAGGCCGCCACCACGGTGTAGGGGCTCACGCCCTGCTGGCGCGCGCATTCGCGCACCGACGGCAGGCGTGTGCCCGCAGGCAGCAGCCGCGAGCGGATGCGCTCGGCAAAACGCTCGGCCAACTGTTCGGTCAGTGTGTGGCTGCTGGAACGGGTAAGCATGGGAAGGGCCTTGTGCAGAAATGCCGACTGTGCTGACTGTGCTGACTGTGCTGAAACAATCACCACTACAGATGGCGTGATTGTCAGATTAACTGTACTGGCACTGTATTGCAATTGCCTCTACAGTAACAGCCTGCCTTTTTCTTTTCAGCGCCATGCCACCTGTTGAATTCACTGCCCTGCTGGCACTGGCCACCGCCATGAGCTTCAGCCCCGGCCCCAACACCACGCTGTCCACCGCGCTGGCGGCCAACCGCGGGTTGCGCCACGCGATGCGTTTTGTCTGCGCCGTGCCCGTGGGCTGGAGCGCGCTGCTGCTGCTGTGCGCGGGCGGCCTGGGGGCTGCGGTGCTGGCGGTGCCCGCGCTGCGCTGGGGCATCAAGGCCGTGGGCATTGCCTATCTGGTGTGGCTGGCCTGGAAGCTCAGCCAGAGCGGCCAGCTCGGCGAGGCCGACGCCGCCCGCATGGACGTGGGTTTCTGGCAAGGGGCGGCGCTGCAGTTCGTGAACATCAAGGCCTGGCTGCTGTCGCTGACCATCGTGGCGGGCTGGATCATCGGGCGCGAAGACAGCCTGCAGCGCCTGGCCGTGGTGCTGCCGGTGATGGCCCTGTTTGCGCTGTGCAGCAATTTTGTGTATGCCGCGGTGGGCGCGCTGCTGCGCCACTGGCTGGCGCACGGCCGGCGCCTGCTGTGGTTCAACCGTGCCATGGGCTGCGTGCTGGTCGTCACGGCCGCATGGATGGTGCGCACATGACCGCGCCGCGCCTGCCCACTGCCAGCCCGCACGAGGCCCGCGGGCTGGCCCTGGGCCTGCTCGGCGTCACCATTTTTGCCCTGACCCTGCCCATGACCCGCCTGGCCGTGGGCACGCCCGATGCCCCGCTGATGTCGGGCCTGTTCATCGCCATGGGGCGCGCGGCCCTGGCCGGGCTGCTGTCGGGGGCGCTGCTGCTGGCCCTGCGGGCACCGCTGCCGCAGCGCTCCGACGCCCGGCCACTGGTGCTGACAGCGCTCGGTGTGGTGTTTGGCTTTCCGCTGCTGACGTCGGTGGCGATGCGCCACGTCAGCGCCGTGCACGCCAGCGTGATCGTGGGCGTGCTGCCGCTGGCCACCGCAGCCGTGGGAGCGCTGCTGCACCGCCAGCGCCCGTCGCCAGCCTTCTGGGCCTGCGCGGTGCTGGGCACGGGTCTGGTGGTGACTTTTGCCGTGCTGCACTCGGGCAGTGCCGGGCTGGCGCTGCACCCGGCCGATGTACTGCTGCTGGGCGCCATGCTGTGCGCGGCCGTGGGCTATGGCTTTGGCGCGCGGCTGTCGCAGCACATGCGGGCCGAGTTCGTGATCTGCTGGGCGCTGGTGATCTCGCTGCCGGTCACGGTGCCGCTGGCGGCGCTGTCGTGGCCCGCCGTGCCCCTGCCCGCGCAGGCCTGGGCTGGCTTTGCCTATGTGTCGGTGTTTTCGATGTGGCTGGGCTTTTTTGCCTGGTACCGGGGCCTGGCGCTGGGCGGCACGGTGCGCGTGAGCCAGATGCAACTGGTGCAACCCTTTCTGGGCATGCTGTTTGCCGTGCCCCTGCTGGGCGAGGGCCTGGACGCGGCGAGCGTGGGCTTTGGCCTGGCCGTGATGGCCACCGTATTGCTGGGCCGCCGCATGCCGGTGCGCGCACCGCCCCGTCCGGGATGATGATGACACCCCGCCACACACCCACGGCCACATGGCGAATGGCGCTGCGCACAGGGCGGACCCGGCGGGTTAAAGTGCGAGCCCATCGCCCACCCGCAGGCTCCTGCACCGCCGCACAGCGGCACTTTTTATCGGATGACAAGCGCGCCCCTGCCGGGCGCCCACTGGAGATGACTGCATGACGAACTGGACCCTGGCCGCACGCGCCGCCAAGATGAACCCTTCCGCGATCCGCGAGATCCTCAAACTGACCGACAAGCCCGGCATCATCAGCCTGGCCGGTGGCCTGCCCTCGCCCAAGGCGTTCCCCCTCGAAGAATTCACCGCTGCCTGCAACACCGTGATGGCGCGCGACGGCGCCGCCGCCCTGCAATATGCCACCAGCGAGGGCTACGCCCCGCTGCGCCAGGCCGTGGCCGACATGCTGCCCTGGGCCGTGGACCCGGACCAGGTGCTGATCACCACCGGCTCGCAACAGGCGCTGGACCTGATCGGCAAGGTGTTTCTCGACAAAAACAGCCGCATGCTGGTGGAAACGCCCACCTACCTGGGCGCGCTGCAGGCCTTTGCGCCGCAGGAACCGATGGCCGTGAGCGTGGCCAGCGACGACGCCGGCATTCTGGTGGACGACTTTGCCGCACAGGCCGGCAGCGGCGCCGACAAGGCCCGCCTGGCCTATGTGCTGCCCAACTTCCAGAACCCCACGGGCCGCACCATGACCGAGGCGCGCCGCGCTGCGCTGGTGGCCAAGGCGGCCGAGCTGAACATTCCGCTGATCGAAGACAACCCCTATGGCGACCTGTGGTTTGGCGAAGCCCCGCCCGCGCCCCTGACGGCGCGCAACCCCGACGGCTGCATCTACATGGGCTCGTTCTCCAAGGTGCTGGCCCCGGGCCTGCGCATCGGTTACATCGTGGCGCCCCAGGCCATCTATCCCAAGCTGCTGCAGGCCAAGCAGGCGGCCGACCTGCACACGCCCGGCTTCAACCAGCGCGTGGTGGCCGAGGTGATCAAGGACGGTTTTCTGGACCGCCATGTGCCCACGATCCGCGCCCTCTACAAGCAGCAGCGCGACACCATGCTGGCCGCACTCGAGCACGAGATGGCCGGCCTTGACGTGCAATGGACACGCCCGGCGGGCGGCATGTTCCTGTGGGTGCGGCTGCCCGATGGAGTGGATGCGCAGGCCCTGCTGCCCGAGGCGGTGGAGCGCAACGTGGCCTTCGTGCCCGGCGCGCCTTTTTATGCCGACCACCCCGACACCCGCACCCTGCGCCTGTCGTATGTCACGGCCACCAGCGACGAGATCCGCACCGCCATCGCCGCGCTGGCAGCGGCCATCCGCGCGCACCAGGCCAAGGGCTGAGCATGCTGCGGCTGTGGGGACGGATCTCGTCCATCAACGTGCGCAAGGTGGTGTGGACGGCGCAAGAACTGGCGCTGCCCTTGCAGCGCACCGATGCGGGCGGTCAGTTCGGCATCGTGCGTGATCCGCATTACCTGCACCTCAACCCCAACGGCCTGGTGCCCCTGATCGAGGACGAAGGCGGCGTGGTGCTGTGGGAGTCGAACACCATCGTGCGCTACCTGTGCGCCCGCTATGCACCCGGCCAGCTCTATCCCGACGCGCTGCCCGCCCGGTTTGTGGCCGAGCAGTGGATGGACTGGCAGCAGACCGCGCTCAACCCGGCCGGGCGCGACGCCTTCATGCAGTGGATCCGCACACCGGCCGCGCAGCGCAACGAGGCGCTCATCCACCGCTCGGTGGCCGCCACCGAAGCACTGCTGGCTCTGCTGGACGCGCACTTGGCGCGCCAGCCCTTCATGGCAGGCGAGCACTTCACCATGGCCGACATTCCGGTGGGCTGCGAAATCCACCGCTGGTGGGGCCTGCCCCAGGAACGCACCGCCCGGCCCCACCTGGAACGCTGGTTCCAGGCCCTGCGCGAGCGCCCCGGCGCACGCGGCGTGCTGGACCAGCCGCTGTCCTGAGTTCTTTCCTTCCAAGCCCCGCCATGCGCCAACGCCCTTATCTGCAGGTCGACGTATTCACCCCCGAGCCCTACCGTGGCAACCCGCTGGCCGTGGTGCTGGACGGTGAAGGCCTCACGGCAGAAGCCATGCAGCAGTTCACCAACTGGACCAACCTGTCCGAAGCCACGTTTGTGCTGCCGCCCACGCCCGAGGGCCGCGCAGCGGGCGCGGACTACCGCGTGCGCATCTTCAGCCCGGGCCGCGAGCTGCCGTTTGCCGGCCACCCCACGCTGGGCAGCTGCCATGCCTGGCTGCAATCGGGCGGCCAGCCCCTCGTGGCGGGCCGCGTGGTGCAGGAGTGCGGCGTGGGCCTGGTCGCGCTGCGCCAGGACGATGACCGCCTGGCCTTTGCGGCCCCACCGTTGATCAAAAGCGGCCCGCTCGACGAAGCCGATGTGGCCCGCATCGCCCAGGGCCTTGGCGTGGCGCGCAGCGACATCCTGCACCACGCCTGGTGCGACAACGGCCCGAACTGGCGCGGCGTGATGCTGCGCTCGGGCGCGCAGGTGCTGGCTTTGAAGCCCGACGGCGCCATCCTTGCCGGGCTGGATGTGGGCGTGGTCGGCCCCCGTGGCAAGGTCGGCGTGGTGGGCAGCAGTGATGCGGACGGCATCGCCTTCGACGTGCGCGCCTTCTTCCCCGGCAACAACGGCCTGGCGGAAGACCCCGTCACGGGCAGCCTCAATGCCGCGCTGGCGCAATGGCTTATTGGCGCGGGCCTCGCGCCCGCGCGCTACGTGGCCAGCCAGGGCACGGCGCTGGGCCGCGCCGGGCGGGTGCATGTTGAACAAGATGGCTCGGATATCTGGGTGGGCGGCCACACCGTCACCTGCATCAGCGGCACGGTGCGGCTGTAAAAAACAAGCCAAAACAGCTCCAAGCGGCCATTCAGCAAGCGCCAGCAGCTATCAAAACAGAAGTTTTCTCCATGCCCCTTCCCACCCTGGCCGACATCGAAGCCGCCGCACAGGTGGTTTACCGCGACTTTGCCGCCACGCCGCAGTACCGCTGGGCGCTGCTAAGCGAGCGCCTGGGCACCGACTGCTGGCTCAAGCACGAAAACCACACCCCCGTGGGCGCGTTCAAGATCCGCGGCGGGCTGACCTATTTTGACCAACTCGAGCGGCGCGGCGCACTGCCGCGCGAGGTGGTCAGCGCCACGCGCGGCAACCACGGCCAGAGCATGGGCTGGGCCGCGCGCCGCCACGGTGTGGCCTGCACCATCGTCGTGCCACGCGGCAACTCGGTCGAAAAGAACACCGCCATGCGTGCCCTGGGCGTCAGGCTCATCGAGCACGGCAGCGACTTCCAGGAGGCCCGCGAACACGCCATGCACATCGCAGCCGAGCGCGGCGCGCACATGGTGCCGAGCTTTCACACCGACCTGCTGCGCGGCGTAAGCACCTACTGGTGGGAGTTTTTGCGCGCCGTGCCGCAGCTTGATGTGGTGTATGTGCCCATCGGCCAGGGCTCGGGCGCTTGTTCGGCGATTGCGGCCAAGCTGGCACTGGGCCATGGCGTGCGCGTGGTGGGCGTGGTCAGCAGCCACGCCACCACCTACGCCGACTCGGTGGCCGCAGGCCGCGAGGTGGAGGCCCCGGTGACCACCCAGCTGGCCGACGGCATGGCCTGCCGCGTGGCCGACGCCGCGGCACTGGCCATCATTGCACCGCACATCGACCACATCGTGCAGGTCAGCGACAACGAGGTGGCAGCCGCCATGCGCGCCTTGTTCACCGACACGCACAACGTGGCCGAAGGTGCAGGCGCCGCAGCCTTCGCGGCGGCGCTGCAAGAGAAAGACCGGCTTGCGGGCCAGACGGTGGGCGTGGCGCTCACGGGCGGCAATGTGGATGCGGACATCTTCAGCCAGGTGCTGCACCCCGCACCCTGAACCGGCGGCAGCCACAGGCCCCGGCCTTGCGTACAGGGCGGCCAGCACCGCGTGGTTCGCTTCTCTTTCAATAGCATGCGTCGCCCGCGAGACATAGGCAGACTGGCTATTCCCCTAAATTCCCGCCATGGGAACCCTCTACCTTGTGCGCCACGGCCAGGCCTCGTTTGGTGCCGACGATTACGACCAGCTCAGCACGCGGGGGCGTGAGCAGGCGGTGCGGCTGGGCGAACACTGGCGCGCACAGGGCCAGGCATTTGACGCCATCCTTACCGGAACGCTGCGGCGCCACACGCAGACGCTTGAAGGCATTGCCGAAGGCCTGCAGATCACCCCCGAGCCGCTGCAGATGCCGGGCCTGAACGAATACGACAGCCTGGCGCTCATCCGTGCCATCCACCCGCAGCCCCTGGCCAAGCCCGACACGCCCGAGCTATACCGCCACCATTTCCGCCTGCTGTGCGACGCGCTGGCGCAATGGATGGCGGGCGTCATCAGCCCGCAGGGCATGCCCAGCTGGGACGAATTTGCCGGCGGCGTGCGCGCCGCGCTCGACCATGTGCGCCACCAGCACGCGGGGCACAACGTGCTGCTGGTCAGCAGCGGTGGCCCCATTTCGGCGGCAGTGGGCGAGGTGCTGGGCACCGCGCCCGAGGTGACCATTGCGCTGAACATGCGCATCCGCAACAGCGCCGTGACCGAGTTCAGCGTGTCGCCCAAGCGGCTGATGCTGCAGACCTTCAACACCCTGCCGCACCTTAACGGGCGCGAGCACACCGACTGGATCACGCACGCCTGATTCGGATTCCTCTCAGCCTCTCAGATTCCGCAGCAGGCGCCCAGCACCAGCGCGGCCTCCAGCGTGAACTTGCCCGCGGCAATGCACTCGCGCACCTGGGCGGGGGTCCACAGCTCAAACCGCTCCACCTCGCCGTCCTGGTTGCAGGGTTCCAACCCTTCGGGCACGGTGCAGCGAAACCAGTCGATGCGCTCGACCATGTAACCCACGCCACCGCCCTCGCGGCTGGGGCGGCTGAACTCCACCTGCCCGCCCAGCTCCACGCCGTGCAGCGCGGGCAGGCGCAAGCCCGCCTCCTCCCAGGTTTCGCGCTCCAGCGCCTGTTGCAAGGTTTCGGCGGCCGAGACCATGCCGCCCATCAATGTGTCACACATGCCCGGGTTGTTGGGCTTGGTTTTGGAGCGTTGCTGCACCCAGATGCGTCCATCCGGCGCCCTGCCCACCAGGTGCACGGCCCGCGTGGCGATGCCCAGCACACGCACGGCGCCGCGCTCGATGGTGCCCAGCCGCTCGCCATGGGCGTTGCACACCGCCAGTTGCTCGTCGCGCCACGGGCCGCACTGGCCCTGGGCGCGCAGGGCCTGCGCCAGCAGGTTCAGCGCGGGGGTGACGGCGTCGGGCGCCACATCGAGGTGCCACATCCATTCACCAGAATGCTCCTGATTCAGTAGCTGGTAGCGCTTATCTGATAAGCGCCAGAGGTCGATTTGACTCAGAATCCCGGTCGCCACCGACCCCACGGCCTGCCCCGCCACCCACAGGGGCTGACGCGCTTGCGCGGGCGGCTGATGGGCAGCTGCGCGGGCCGTGGCCAGCCATTCGGCGGCAGACGCTTTGGCGGCCAGCGTCACAGCGTGAGGATGGTCGAGCCGGTGGTCTTGCGCGCTTCCAGGTCGCGGTGCGCCTGCTGCACCTCGGCGAGTGGGTAGCGCTGGTCGATGTGGATCTTCACCCGCCCGCTGGCCACCACGGCAAACAGGTCGTCGGCCATGGCCTGGGTGCTTTCGCGCGTGGCGATGTGGCTGAACAGCGTCTGGCGCGTGACATACAGCGAGCCCTTGGCACCCAGCGCGCCGGGTGCAAAAGGCGCCACCGGGCCCGAGGAGTTGCCGAAGCTGGCCATCAGGCCAAACGGGCGCAGGCACTCCAGCGACTTGTCCCAGGTGTCCTTGCCCACCGAGTCGTACACCACCTTCACGCCCTGGCCTGCGGTGATTTCTTTCACGCGCGCCGCAAAGTCTTCGGTGGCGTAGTTGATGGCGTGGGCCGCGCCATTGGCCAGCGCCAGCTGGCACTTGGCATCGGTGCCAGCGGTGGCGATGAGCTGCAGCCCCAGCACCTTGGCCCACTGGCTGGCGATCAGGCCCACACCACCCGCTGCGGCGTGGAACAGCACATGGTCGCCGGGCTGCAGGCCTTCCACCGGCAGCGTCTTTTTCAGCAGGTATTGCGCCGTGAGGCCCTTGAGCATCATGGCCGCGCCGGTCTCGAAGCTGATGGCGTCGGGCAGCTTGCACACGCATTTGGCGGGCATCACGCGCGCCTCGCAATAGGCACCGGGCGGCTGGCTGGCATAGGCGGCGCGGTCGCCCACCTTCAGGTGCGTGACGCCTTCGCCCACGGCTTCGACCACGCCGGCGGCCTCCATGCCGATGGTGGCGGGCAGGTTGAGCGGGTACAGACCCGTGCGGTGGTACACATCGATGAAGTTCAGGCCGATGGCGTGGTGCCGGATGCGGATTTCACCCGGCCCGGGCTCACCCACGGCCACGTCAACCAGGTGAAGTTCTTCGGCGCCACCGGGCTGGCGGATCTGGACGGCAAGGCTCATGAAAACGGTCTCCTGTAATGGATGCGACAAGGGGGCTGTCATCCTGCCATGAATCTGCAAGCCTCGCTGGGGCCCCACCGTTACAGTGACGGCATGACTCAACGACTGACGCCCGGCACGGTGGCACTGCTGGTGACGGCGCCGCTGCTGTGGGCCGGCAATGCCGTGGTGGGCCGCCTGGTGCATGACCTGGTGCCGCCCATCACCCTCAATTTTTTGCGCTGGGCACTGGCCCTGGCACTGCTGTTGCCGCTCACGCACCGCGTGCTGCGCCCGGACAGCCCGCTGTGGCCGCACTGGCGGCGCTATGCGCTGCTGGGGCTGCTGGGGGTGGGCCTGTACAACGCACTGCAATACCTGGCGCTGCAGACCTCCACACCCATCAACGTGACGCTGGTGGGCTCCAGCATGCCGGTGTGGATGCTGGCGGTGGGTGCGCTGTTTTTTGGCGTGACCGTCACCCGCCAGCAGCTGGCGGGCGCGGCCCTGTCAATGATCGGCGTGCTCACCGTGCTCAGCCGGGGCGAGTGGAGCCAGCTGCTGGCGCTGCGCCTGGTGGCGGGCGATCTGTTCATGCTGCTGGCCACGATTTCGTGGTCGTTCTACAGCTGGCTGCTGGTGCGCACCAGCGAGCCCGCCAGCGTGCGCGGCGACTGGGCCGCCTTTCTGACAGGGCAGATGGTGTTTGGCCTGGCCTGGTCGGGCGTCTTTGCCAGCGCCGAGTGGGCCACGGGGCACATGCACATTGCATGGGGCTGGCCGCTGGTGGCGGCGCTGCTGTTCATCGCCATCGGTCCGGCGCTGGTGGCCTACCGCTGCTGGGGCATTGGGGTGCAGCGGGCCGGGCCGGCGGTGGCCGGGTTCTTCTCCAACCTGACCCCGCTGTTTGCCGCCTTGCTGTCGGCGGCGTTTCTGGGCGAAGCGCCCAGCGGCTACCACGCCGTGGCGTTTGCGCTGATCGTGGGTGGCATCGTGGTGTCGTCGCGGCGCTGAATATTTTTAGTCAAAACAGCCGCCAGCGCTTTGTGGACAAGCGCAAGCAGCTATCAAAAACTAAGCGCCATCACACAGCGCCATGCAACGCCGTCAGAACGTGCCGGGGTAGGCGCCGCCGTCGGCCAGCACATTCTGGCCCGTCATGTAACCCGCATGCACGCTGCACAGGAACGCGCAGATGGCGCCAAACTCTTCGGGGTTGCCAAAGCGGCCGGCCGGAATCTGCGCCTGCTGTGCACGGCGCACGTCGTCCAGACTTTTGCCGGACTTGGTGGCCGCAGCGCCCAGCGTGGTGGCAAGGCGGTCGGTGTCGAACTTGCCCGGCAGCAGGTTGTTCAGGGTGACGCCCTGCGCTGCCAGCTTGCTGCGCGCGGCGCCTGCCACAAAACCGGTGAGCCCGCTGCGTGCGCCATTGGACAGCCCCAGGATGTCAATCGGCGCCTTCACCGCACTGGAGGTGATGTTGACCACACGGCCAAAGCCCCGCGCAGCCATGCCATCCACCGTGGCCTTGATGAGCTCGATGGGGGTGAGCATGTTGGCGTCCACCGCCTTGATCCAGGCGTCGCGGTCCCAGTCGCGAAAATCGCCCGTGGGTGGGCCACCCGCGTTGGTGACCACGATGTCGAAATCGCGCCCCGGCCCGCCGGGCACGGCAAAAACAGCGGCCCGCCCCTCGGGGGTGGTGATGTCGGCGGCCACCGTCAGCACCACGGGTTTGGTGCCATTTTGGCCTCTGGCGCTTGCTGCGTCTGCGCCAGCAGCTATTAATTGAGAAGCAGCCACCTGCAGTGCATCGGCGTTGCGCGCGTTGATGACCACGTTCACGCCCTCGCGCACCAGCGCCTGCGCGCAACCAAACCCCAACCCCTTGCTGGCACCACACACCAGCGCCCATTTGCCCGCGATTCCCAGATCCATAAAAACTCCCGATTGCTGGCCGCAACTCGCAGCCGTTTCAAATCATAAATGGGGCCTGCGCGGGCGACCGCCGTGGCCCGGCGGTGCCCCCACGGCGCGGTTGGTTGCCCCGGCGGGTGGGGCGCCCGTGGAGCGTCAGCGCACCGGCTGGCGCGACATGCGCGTGAACACAAAGATGCCCGCAATCACCAGCGCAGTGCCCGCCGCCACCCACAGCGTGAAGGGCTCACCCAGAATCCACACCCCCATGAGGATGGTGGACAACGGACCCACCATGCCGGTCTGGGCCGCCATTCCGGCGCCAATGCGCTCGATGGCCATCATCACCATGAGCACCGGCGCCGCGGTGCACAGCGTGGCATTGAGCACCGACAGCCAGATCACCTCGGGCGCCACCACCGCCGCGCTCAGGGGCCGCAGCAGCACAAACTGCAGCAGGCAGCACAGGCAGGCCACCGTGGTGGCCAGGCCCACCAGCCGCAACGAGCCGATGCGCTTGACCATCTCGCCGCTGTAAACAAGGTAGATGGCATAGCTCACGGCGCTCAGAAACACCAGCAGCGCGCCCCAGGCCGCATCGGCGCCCTGCAGCCGGGCCTCCAGGCCAAACACCAGCACCACGCCGCAGTAACTGATGGCCATGCCCAGCGCCTGGCCCCAGCGGATGCTGCGGCCATACAGCACCCAGCCGAGCATCATCACCAGCGTGGGGTTGAGGTACAGGATGAGCCGCTCCAGGCTGGCACTGATATAGGCCAGCCCGGCAAAGTCGAGAAAACTGGCCAGGTAGTAGCCCGTGATGCCGAGCCCCACCACGCCCAGCCAGTCGCGGCGCGACAGGGGCGGCTTGCCCCGGCTGGCCCACCACGCCATCAGGGCAAAGATGGGCAGCGCAAACAGCATGCGGTACATGATGAGCGTGACCGCATCCACGCCATGGCGGTAGGCCAGCTTGACGATGATGGCCTTGCCGCTGAAGGCGATGGCGCCGAACAGCGCCAGCAATAAACCAGTTGCTACATTTTTTCTAGCTGCTTGCGCTTGCTGTGATTGGGCTGTAGGCACTTTTGATTAAAACTCACACCAACGCATTCAAAACCCGGCCGCCAGACCGTCGCGGCGCGCATCGCTGGCCGCCAAATAGCCATGCACCTTGGGGTCGCCCATGCGCCAGATGAACTGGCCCGCGCCAAAGTCCTGGTAAGAGTCCTGCAGCACGTCGATGCGGTGGCCCAGCGCCTGCAGGCCCTGCACGGTGGCCGGCTGCATGGATGCTTCCACATTGATCGACAGCCCCGCATTGAAGCGCCAGCGCGGCGCGTCGCAGGCCATCTGCGGGTTCTGGCCGTGGTCGAGCATGCGCACCAGTGTCTGCATGTGGCCCTGGGGCTGCATGTTGGCGCCCATCACGCCGTAGCTCATGACGGGCTGGCCGTCCTTCGTGACAAAGGCTGGAATGATGGTGTGAAACGGCCGCTTGCCCGGCGCCACCAGATTGGCCCGGTTGGCACCTGCCGGGTCGGTGCTGAACCCGAAGCCCCGGTTTTGCAGGCTGATGCCAAACGTGGGCTCCACGCAGCCCGAGCCAAAGCCGGTGAAGTTGCTCTGGATGAAGCTCACCATCATGCCGTTCTCGTCGGCCGCTGTGAGGTAGATGGTGCCGCCCTTAACCGGGTTGCCCGCCCCAAAATCCTGCGCCTGGTTCATGCGGATGAGTCTGGCACGGGAAGCGAGGTAGCCGTCATCGAGCATTTGCGCGGGGGTCACCTCCATGGAAGAAGGCTCGGCCACATAGCGGTACACATCGGCAAACGCCAGCTTCATGGCCTCGATCTGCAGGTGCTGGGCCTCGGGCCCGTCCACCGGCAGGCTGGCCAGGTCAAACTGCTCCAGGATGCCCAGCGCAATCAGGGCGGCAATGCCCTGGCCGCTGGGCGGAATCTCGTGCAGCGTGTAGCCCCGGTAGTTGCGGGCAATGGGCGTCACCCATTCAGGCCGGTGCGCGGCCAGGTCTGCCAGACTGAGGCTGCCGCCCTGGGCCTGCGCAAAGGCAGCCATGGCCTGGGCGATTTCGCCGGTGTAAAAGGCCTCGCCGCGCGTGGCACCAATGGCGCGCAAGGCGCGCGCGGCGGCCGGAAACTGGAACAGCTCGCCCACCTGCGGCGCGCGCCCCCAGGGCATGAAGCTTTGCGCAAAACCGGGCTGCGATTGCAGTTCGGGCACAGCGGCGGCCCACTTTTGCTGCACCACCACGGGCACCAGGTAGCCACGCTCGGCGATCTCGATAGCGGGTGCCATGAGGTCGGCAAACGGCAGCTTGCCAAAGCGCTCTGACAGCGCCACCCAGGCGCTCACGGCGCCGGGCACGGTGACAGAGTCGATGCCGCGCTTGGGCGGCGTGGCCGCACCGGTGCCGTAGCGGCGATGAAAATACTCCGGCGTCCACGCCTGCGGTGCGCGGCCCGACGCATTCAAGCCATGCAGCGCCTTCCCGTCCCACAAGATGCAGAACGCATCGCTGCCCAGGCCGTTGCTGACTGGCTCACACAGCGTCATGGCGGCGGCGGCGGCCACGGCGGCATCCACCGCATTGCCGCCCTGCTGCAGCATGCGCAAACCGGCCTGCGCGGCCAGCGGGTGCGAGGTGGAACAAAGGTTGCGCGCAAACACCGGCAAGCGGGTGCTGGCATAAGAGGGGGTGTAGCTGAATGGCATGCAGCGATTATCGGCCGCTTGCCCGCAGCGCGCCGAGACCCTTCAGCGGCCAAAAACCCGGCTCAGCGCTCTCCGGGGGGGCAGCGGCGCGGGGGCGCAGGCGGCGCAGCCCCGAACGGCCCGGTGCGAGCCAGTGCGGCAAGCGCCATGCAAAACCCCAGGGGCGTTGTCAGAACGCTTTCAATGCTTGCGAAACACCCGGTGGTGCAGCCGCCGCAGCGACCACCACACGCCCACCGCCACCACCGGAATCGCCACAGCCGCCGTGGTCTCGGGCGACAGGGGCCAGCCCAGCTTTTGCGCGCCCTTGGCCAGGTAGCTCACCAGCCCCACGATGTAATAGGTGATGGCGGCCACCGACAGGCCTTCCACCGTGGACTGCATCTGCAATTGCAAATCCTGCCGGTGGTTCATGGTGGTCAGCAGCGCCTGGCTGCTTTGCTGCTGCTCGATTTCGACGCGGGTGCGCAGCAGGTTGCTCATGCGCGAGACGCGCTGCGACAGCGCATCCTGGCGCCGCGTGGCCCACTCGCAGGTGCTGCGCGCGGGTGTGAGCCGGCGGTCCATGAACTCGCGGATGGTCTGCATGCCCGCCAGGCGCGACTCGGCAACGTCCTGGATGCGGCGGTCCAGCAATTCAAAGTAAGCGCTGCTGGCCGAAAACCGCGAGTGCGTGGCCGCGTACTGGCTCTCCACCTGCCCGGCCAGCCGGGTGAGCCGGTCGAGCAGCGCAGGTTCGGCATCGCGGTTGGCGGTGCGAATGGCGTCGGCCAGCTCGGCCAGTTCGCGCTCGGCAAAGGCCAGCACCGTGGCGGCCTCGCGTGCGGCAGGCAGGCCCAGCAGCGCGGCCATGCGGTAGGTTTCGATCTCGAGCAGGCGCTGCACCAGGCGGCCCAGGCGGCGCGGCGTCATGCCACCCGCCAGCAGCACCATGCGCGAAAAACCGTCGGCATGGATGGCGAAGTCGGTGTACAGCTCGCCATGCCCGTCGGCCACTGTGGAAGCCACGAGCGTGTCCTCGTGCAGCACATGCTTGACCAGCGACCCCGAGCCAAACTGCTGGGTGGGCAGCACCCACAGGTTCAGGCTGCACAGACACTGGCCCGGCAGCGCCGCCAGCCATTCGCGCGGCACCACGTCGATGGCACTGGCGGGATCGCGCTCGCCAAAAGCCTCGACGGGTGTGGGCACCATAAAGGTCCACGACACGAACTCGGTGTGCAACTCCCAGCGGATGCGAAACACACCCAGGTCCATGCGCAGGTGCGTGGTCTGCGCATCGGGCAGCGCCAGGTGGTGGTCGCGCAGCAGCGCCGCCACATGGGCGCGGCTGGCTTCGCGGCCGGCGGCATCGGCCAGCATGACGATGTGGGCAATGGCCAGCGGCGCCGTCAGGGCCTCGGG
>NZ_QOZT01000084.1:0-16658 GCF_003345135.1 Acidovorax sp. BoFeN1 | reverse complement strand
GGATGGGGCACAGGCGGTGAAGCGGAAATGGTTGCGGGGCGGGGCGTCGTGCGCAGGAAGCAGACTACCAGCCGCCGCGTGCAGGCGCTGTCGCGGTGGTGGCACTCTGCTTTTAATAGCTGCTCGCGCTTTATACACAAGCGCTAGAGGCCGATTTGGCTCAAATTTTACAGATCGGTGCGCAGTTTCCAGATTTCGGGAAACAGCACCACATCCAGCATCTTGCGCAGGTAGCTCACGCCGCCGGTGCCGCCCGTGCCGCGCTTGAAGCCGATGATGCGTTCCACCGTGGTCACATGGCGAAAGCGCCAGAGGCGAAAGGCGTCTTCGAGGTCGGTGAGCTCCTCGCCCAGCTGGTACAGGTCCCAGTGCTGCGCGGGGTCGCGGTACACGGTGAGCCAGGCGCGCTCCACCGCATCGCTTTCGGCGTAGGGCAGCGTCCAGTCGCGGTCGGTGTGGCTGGCGGGCACGGGAAGGCCGCGCCGGGCCAGCAGGCGCAGGGCTTCGTCGTACAGCGATGGGGACTCGAAAGCGGCCTGCACCTGGGCCAGCAGGTCGGGGCGGTGGGCGTGGGGCTGCAGCATGGCGCGGTTCTTGTTGCCCAAGGCGAATTCGATGCTGCGGTACTGGTAGCTCTGGAACCCGCTGGAGCTGCCCAGATAAGGCCGCATGGCGCTGTATTCGGGCGGCGTCATGGTGGCCAGCACATCCCAGGCGTGCACCAGCTGCTCCATGATCTTGGAGACGCGCGCCAGCATTTTGAACGCGGGCTGCAGCTCGTCGCGTGCGATGTGGCCGATGGCGGCGCGCAGCTCGTGCAGCATGAGCTTCATCCACAGCTCGCTGGTCTGGTGCTGCACGATGAACAGCATCTCGTCGTGCGCGGGCGACAGCGGCTTTTGCGCGCTGAGGATGGCGTCCAGCTGCAGGTAGTCGCCGTAGCTCATGCTCTGGCTGAAGTCGAGCTGGGCGCGCTCGGCATGCACGATGGCTTCGGGCGTTGCGGATGCGGGCGTTGCGCTGGCAGGGTTTTGGGAAAAGGGGCACATGGCGGGGTTCCTTCTCGGTCAGGTCACGGCGCGGCGCTGGTTGAATTCGGGGCGCTGCCATTCGGCGGTGTCCAGCACCTGGCGCAGGTGCTCCACGGCATTCCACACGTCTTCAAAGCCGATGTACAGCGGCGTGAAGCCAAAGCGCAGGATGTCCTTGTGCGGGCCATTGCCGCCGTCGCCTCGACGGAAGTCTCCAATCACACCGCGTGCGATCAGCGCCTGCACGATGGCGTAGGCGCCGCTGCCTTGTCCGTTCACGCCTGCGCCTTCGTCACGGGTCCAGCACACCTGCGAGCCGCGCCGGGCATGCTCGCGCGGGGTGGCCAGGCCCAGGCCGTGGCCCGCGCAGCGTTCTTCCACCAGCTGGATGAACAGGTCGGTCAGCGCCAGCGACTTGGTGCGCAGCGCCGCCATGCCGCCCAGGGCTTCGGCGGCAGTGAACACATCCAGTCCGCATTGCAGGGCCGACAGGCTGATGATGGGCTGCGTGCCGCACAGATAGCGCGTGATGCCCGGTGCGGGCTGGTAGTCGGGTGTGAATGCAAATGGCGTGGCGTGGCCCCACCAGCCCGACAGCGGCTGCATGAACTTCATATCCGGCCGACTGGCATGGCGCGGGTGCACCCACACAAACGCGGGCGCGCCAGGGCCGCCGTTCAAATACTTGTAGCCGCAGCCAATCGAAAAATCAGCGCCCACATCGTTCAAGTCCACGGGCACCGCACCCGCGCTGTGCGCCAAATCCCACACGCACAAAATGCCCTGGGCATGTGCGGCGGCGGTGATGGCAGCCATGTCGTGCATGGCGCCGGTGCGGTAGTTCACATGGGTGAGCATGAGCACGGCCACATCGCTGGTGAGGGCGGCGGCAATGTCTTCGGGCTCCACCAGCACCAGCTCCAGCCCGCGCTCCTTGCACAGGCCTTCGGCAATGTAGAGATCGGTGGGGAAGTTGCTGCGCTCGCTCACGATGCGGCGGCGCCCAGGGCTGTCCTCGCGGGCGATGTTCAGCGCCGCGCTCAGTACCTTGTAGAGATTGATGGAGGTGCTGTCGGTGCACACCACCTCATTCGGGCCCGCGCCGATCAAAGGGGCCAGCTGGTTGCCAAGGCGCTGGGGCAGGTCGAACCAGCTGGCGGTGTTCCAGGACTGGATGAGGTCGGCCCCCCATTCGCGCGTGACCACGTCGGCCACGCGGGCAGCGGTGGCCTTGGGAAGCACGCCCAGCGAATTGCCATCGAGGTAGATCACGCCTGCGGGCAGGCTGAAGTGATCGCGCAACGGCGCCAGCGGGTCTTGTGCATCCAGGGTGCGGCAGTCTTGGTGGGTGGTGGTCATGGCAGTCAGGGTCGGTTGCTTCTGTTTTGATAGCTTCTGGCGCTTATCGCATAAGCGCTAGAGGCCAAAAAGTCTTGAAATCAGTGCATCACAGCGCGCGCAGCACGGCGCGCACCGGCGAGGCGTCGGCGGTGGTCAGCCTGAGCGGCAAGGCAATCAGTTCGTAATCGCCCTCGGGCACATCGTCGAGCACCAGGTTTTCCAACACGCGCAGATTGCGGCGGCGAATGACCTGGTGGCTGGCCAGCGTCTTGCTGTCGGCCGGGTCGATGCTGGCGGTGTCGATGCCCACCAGCAGCACGCCCCGGTCGGCCAGGCGTTCAATGGTGTCGGGGGCATAGGCGGTCAACTGATCGTCCCATTGCACGGGGGCCTTGGCGTAAGTGCGCACCAACACCCGCTGCGGCAGGTTGGCGTCCAGCGCGTGGGCGATGTGTCGCCACTCGATCAGCGGGCCGCAGCCGATGGCGTGCACCACGCGGCAGGGGCCCAGAAACGCGTCGAGTGACACATCCCCAATGGCGGCGCCGCGCTCGTCGTAGTGCAGCGGCGCATCGGCGTGGGCGCCCACATGGGGCGACATCGTGATGGCGCTGACGTTGACGGGGCAATCTGGCGCCATGGTGGCGCACCAATGCTGCTGGTAAGGCGTGTCGCCGGGAAACACTGGTGTGCCGACGTGGACAGAGGGGGAAATGTCCCAGAGCTTTTGCATGGACTACAAGGTAGCGCGCTGGTTATTTTGTGGTGTCGCTTTATGGCAACGCGGGCAGGAATCCGGCCACCGCGTATCGGTCGAGTGGGTTTGCGCAGCATCAAGAAAGCGCTGTTTTGCCATGGGCGCCGCCACCGTTCTTTTTGTTGAGACGATAGAATGAGAATTATTTTTATTTAGAAGTGGGTGAAGCCCTTGACCGATTTGCTCCGCAGCGCTGCCGCCGCCCCCTCCGGTGAACAGCCCCTTGGCTTGGCTGATCTGCCGCTGCGCGTGGATGCCTGGGTCAGTGCGTTGCGCATGGATGCCGCGCCCCAGGATGGCGATGTGCTGCTTCGGCTGCTGGAAATCGGCTTTCTGCCCGGCGAACGCGTGCGTGTGGTGGCGCGGGCGTTTCCGGCAGGCGACCCGCTGGCCGTGCGCGTGGGGCGCACCACCTTTGCCCTGCGCCGGCGCGAGGCGGCGCTGGTGGGTGTCAGCACCACGGCACCGGTGGGTGAGGTGCAGGCATGAACGCGCCGGCCGCCCCCCTGAGCCTGGCGCTGTTGGGCCACCCCAACAGCGGCAAGACTGCCCTGTTCAACCTGCTCACCGGAAGCCGCCAGAAGGTGGCCAACTACGCCGGCGTGACCGTGGAGCGCAAGGAGGGCCTGCTCACCACGCCCTCGGGCCAGCGTGTGCGCGTGCTCGATCTGCCGGGCGCTTACAGCCTCAACGCCCTGAGCGCCGACGAGGCCGTCACGCGGGACGTGGTCACGGGCCAGCGTGCTGGCGAGGCGGCGCCCGACCTGCTGGTGTGCGTGGTCGATGCGACCAACCTGCAGCTCGGTCTGCGCATGGTGCTGGAGACGCAGGCCATGGGCATCGCCATGGTGCTGGCGCTCAACATGAGCGACGCCGCGCGCCGCGCGGGCATCACCATCGACCGCGCCGTGCTCGAGCGCGAGCTGGGTATGCCCGTGGTGGAAACCGTGGGCATCCGCAAGGGCGGGGCACATGAGCTGCTGCAGTTTCTTGATGGCTGGCGTGCCCAGGGCGCGGTGCAGGCCCGGCCCTGGCAGCCCCAGGGCATGGAGCAGGTGCTGAAAACCCAGCAGGAAGCACGCCGCATCCTGCGCCTTGCGGTGCACGAGCCAGCCGAACCGATGCGCCTGGACGACGCCATTGATCGCGTGGTGCTGCACCCGCTGTGGGGCATGCTGCTGCTGGCGGCCACCATGTTCCTGATGTTCCAGGCGGTGTTCAGCTGGGCCGCGCCGCCCATGGAGGCCATCAAGGACGGCGCCGAGGCGCTGGGCCAGTGGGTGCATGCCAGGCTGCCCGATGGCGCGCTGCGCAGCCTGCTGGTTGATGGCATCCTGGCCGGCGTGGGCGGGGTGCTGGTGTTTTTGCCGCAGATCCTGATCTTGTTTCTGTTTATCCTGGCGCTCGAAGACTCGGGCTATCTGCCACGGGCGGCCTTTCTGCTGGACCGCCTCATGGGCACGGTGGGGCTGTCGGGCCGCTCGTTCATCCCGCTGCTGTCCAGCTTTGCCTGCGCCATACCGGGCATCATGGCCACGCGCACCATCACCCACTGGCGCGAGCGGCTGGTCACCATCATGATCGCGCCGCTCATGACCTGCTCGGCGCGCCTGCCGGTGTATGCGCTGCTGATCGCCGCCTTCATTCCTGCGCGCACCGTGTGGGGCGTTTTCAGCCTGCAGGGCCTGGTGATGTTCGCGCTGTACATGGGCGGCATCCTGAGCGCCATGGCCGTGGCGGCGGTGCTGAAGATCTGGCGCGGCCCCATGCGGGCCACGCCCCTGCTGATGGAGCTGCCGCCGTACCGGTTGCCCAACCTGCGCAGCCTGGCGCGGGGCCTGTACGAGCGGGCCACGATTTTTTTGAAGCGCGTGGGCGGCATCATCCTGGCGCTCACGGTGCTGCTGTGGTTTCTGTCGTCGTATCCGGCTGCACCCGAGGGGGCCGTGGGCCCGGCCATCCAGTACAGCTTTGCCGGGCAACTGGGCCGCGCGCTGGAGGTCATCTTTGCGCCCCTGGGTTTCACCTGGCAGATTGCCGTGGCGCTGGTGCCCGGCATGGCGGCGCGCGAGGTGGTGGTGAGTGCGCTGGGCACGGTGTATGCCCTGTCGGCCTCGGGTGACGATGTGGCGGCCCAGCTGGGGCCGCTGATCGCCCAGCAGTGGTCGCTGGCCACGGCGCTGTCCCTGCTGGTGTGGTTTGTGTTTGCTCCCCAGTGCCTGTCAACGCTGGCCACGGTGCGGCGCGAGACCAACTCGTGGCGCTTGGCCTTGCTGATGGCCGCGTATCTTTTTGCGCTGGCGTATGGCGCCAGCTGGCTGACCTACCGGTTGGCGCTGGCGTGGGGAGGCGCCTGACCATGTGGCAAGACATTGCGGTGGGAGCCATCGTGGCCCTGGCAGCGGGCTATGCTGCGTGGTACTGGTTGCCCGCTGCGCTGCGCAGGCGCCTGGGCGCTTTGCGGCCAGGGCTGGGCAAGGCACCGTCTTGCGGGGCTTGCAGCGATTGCGGGGGGTGCGCTACGCCCTTGCACGCACCCGATGCGCAGTCGCCGCAGCGCAAGGCGGTGTGGATAGCCCCGAAGCGCTGATGGGTGGAACGGGCGCAGCGCGTCTTATCAGGTCCAAAGCGCTGGATCTTCCCCAAAAATTGTTGTTACATTTGCAAGACAACGGCTGCTCCTGTGCGTGATGCGATTGCGGAGGGGGCGGTTTTTTTGCACCCGTTTGTGGGTGACCATTTTTCGCCACCGCCGCACCTGCTCCATGACCGCCGAACCTGCTGCGCCAGCCCACTGGGTCGTTCGCATGAACTACCGCAATCGCAGCGTGTCCTGGCTGATCTTCGTTGCGGTTCTTTCGGTTCACTTTCTGGAGCACGGTCATGGCCCCTGGGCATGGTGGCTCATGGTGCTGCAGTTTCTGGTTTATCCGCATGTGGTTTATTTGCGGGCCCGCCACGCCAGGGATTCGCTGACGGCGGAAATCCACAATCTGCTGCTGGACAACTTCTGTTTCGGTCTGTGGGCCGCAGCGCTTGGTTTTCCGCTGTGGATTGTTTTCACCCTGGTCATTTGCGGCTGCATCAACATGACTGCGTTCCGGGCGCTCAAGGGGGTGATGCAGGCATTGGCAGCCGCAGCCGCCGGGGCGACGTTGATGGTGGCGCTGGACGGGTGGCGTTTTACCCCCGAGACCTCGCTGCGCGTCAGCCTCATGAGCATGCTGTGCCTGTCGGCTTACCTGGTCTTGTTTGCCCGCGACGCCCACACCCGCACCGTCGCGCTCAGCGCCACGCGGGCCCGGCTGCGCCAGAGCGAAGCGGCGCTGCAAAGCCAGCTGCAGGCCATTCAGTCCTTGCAGGACCAGTTGACCGAGCAGGCCAATCGCGACCCGTTGACCGGCCTCTACAACCGCCGCTACCTCACCACGGCGCTGCAACGCGAAACCGACGCTTGCGCTCGCGAGGGCGCCACGCTGGCCCTGCTGCTGATCGATCTCGATCTTTTCAAACAGATCAACGACCGCCATGGTCACGCGGCCGGGGACGATGTCCTGTGCCAGATCTCGGCCCTGCTGCTGCAGTCCATGCGACCGAGCGACATCTGTTGCCGCTATGGCGGGGAAGAGTTTTTGCTGGTTTTGCCTGGCATGGGGCTGCAAACCGCCGTGGAGCGTGCGCAAGCCCTGCGCCAGCAGGTGGCCGAGCGGCGCTGGCTGGCCGATGGTCAACCGATTGGCGTCACGCTGTCGGTGGGGGTGGCTTGTGCACACAACGCCCGGGTGGCACCGGCGGCGCTGATCGACCTGGCGGACCGGGCGCTCTACCAGGCCAAGGCCGAGGGGCGCAACCGGGTGTGCGTGGCGGGGGATGCACCGACACAGGCGCCACAGGCCGATGGCATGTCAATGCCGCCGCTTCCGGTGCAGTAACGCACAGTCCTAACGCACGGGCCTTGCCGCGCCGTCAGGCCCAATGCGCTTGGGCGGGAAAGGGCGGCAGCCCTTGGCGCATGCGCGCCCGGTCGCAGGCCTGGCTGCCAGCCGCAAACTCGCGACAGGGCGAGGGGCGCCATTCGTAGATGCCGCAGGCCGCCTGTGTGCCCACCTTGCCCGTGAGTGCCGCGCAGCGCGGCGGGCTGTGGTCGGTGCCGCGCATGCGGCTGGTGGCGCCCGTCACCTCCACCACCAGACCATCGGGCACGTCGCCGCCCATCTCCTGCGTTTCGTGCACCGAGAAGTCCACGCGAAAACTCGCGCAGCAGGCGCCGCAGGTGAGGCAGGGGTGGGTCATGCGCCTTGGCGGCCGAGCAAAAGGGTCGCCATGAGCGCCTTTTGCACGTGCATTCGGTTTTGGCTTCGGCCCACAGCCTGCGGCTGCTTCACATCCGCTGCGCGGATATGAGCCTGCGCCGAAACAGGCTGCTGGCGCTGGCGCGCCACCTAGTCGCATTTCATGCAACGCGGCCGAGCAAAAGGTACTCCATGAGTGCCTTTTGCACGTGCATGTGGTTTTGGCGTCGGCCCGCAGCCTGCGGCTGCTTCACGTCCGCGTTGCGGACATGAGCCTGCGCCGAAACAGGCTGCTGGCGCTGGCGCGCCACCTCGTCGCGTTTCATGCAACGCGGCCGAGCAAAAGGTACTCCATGAGTGCCTTTTGCACGTGCATCCTGTTTTCTGCCTCGTCCCAGACGACGGATTGTGGGCCGTCGATCACATCGGCCTCGACTTCTTCGCCACGGTGGGCGGGCAGGCAGTGCATGAACAGGGCGTCGGGCCTGGCAGCGGCCATCATTTCGGCGTCCACACACCAATCGGCGAAGGCCTTTTTGCGTTCTTCGTTCTCGGCCTCGTAGCCCATGCTGGTCCACACATCGGTAGTGACCAGGTCCGCACCTTGGCAGGCTTCGAGTGGATTGCTAAAAAATTGATAGCTGCTTGCGCTTGTTCCGCCTGCACCAACGGCCAATTTTTCATCAATTTCGTAGCCACGGGGTGTGCTCACATGCACCTTGAAGCCCAGCAGCGCAGCCGCCTGCAGCCAGGTGTTGGCCATGTTGTTGCCGTCGCCCACCCAGGCCACGGTCTTGCCCTGGATGGAGCCACGGTGCTCGATGAAGGTGAAGATGTCGGCCAGGATCTGGCAGGGGTGGAATTCGTTGGTCAGGCCGTTGATGACCGGCACGCGCGAGTGCGCGGCGAAGCGCTCGATCTTGGTCTGCTCATAGGTGCGGATCATCACCAGGTCCACCATGCGGCTGATGACCTTGGCACTGTCATCAATCGGCTCGGCGCGACCGAGCTGGCTGTCGCCCGTGGTCAGGTGCACCACGCTGCCGCCCAGCTGGTACATGCCCGCCTCAAAGCTCACGCGCGTGCGTGTGCTGGCTTTTTCGAAAATCATGGCCAGCGTGCGGTCCACCAGCGGGTGGTGCTTTTCGTAGGCCTTGAACTTCTTCTTGATGAGCGCGGCGCGCTCGAACAGGTAGGCGTATTCGTCGGCGGTGAGGTCGTTGAACTGCAGGTAGTGTTTCATGGCGCTCTCGTTGCGGGCTGGCTTATTCCGCCAGCAGGGCTTTGACCAGAGGGGTGAGTGTGGCGACGATTTCGTCGGCCTCGGCAATGGTGAGAATGAGCGGTGGCACCAGGCGGATCACGCTGTCGGCCGTCACGCTGATCAGCAAGCCGGCTTCGGCCGCGCGGCCCACCAGCACGCCGCAGGGCTTGGTCAGCTCCACGCCCAGCATCAGGCCCTGGCCGCGCACTTCTTTCACACCGGGCAGACCGCCCAGTGCATGTTGCAGCGCGGTTTTGAGGTGCAGGCCGACGGCGGCGGCGTTGTGCAGCAGGCCGTCTTCTTCCATGATGCGGATGGTTTCGTTGCCGGCGCGCATGGCCAGCGGGTTGCCGCCAAAGGTGGTGCCGTGGTTGCCCGGTTGCAGCACGTTGGCCGCCTTGGGGCCAGCCACCACGGCGCCAATCGGCACGCCCGAGCCCAGGCCCTTGGCCAGGGGCATCACATCCGGCACGATGCCGGCCCACTGGTGGGCAAACCATTTGCCGGTGCGGCCCATGCCGCACTGCACTTCGTCGATCATCATCAGCCAGTCGCGCTCGTCGCACAGCTTGCGCAGCTGCTGCAGGTATTCAACGCGCATGGGGTTGATGCCGCCTTCGCCCTGGATGGTCTCGAAGAACACCGCCACCACGTTGGGGTTGCCCTCGGTGGCTTTTTTGATGGCGTCGATGTCGTTCACCGGCACGCGCACAAAACCCTCGACCAGCGGTCCGAAGCCACTGTAGATCTTGGGGTTGCCCGTGGCCGACATGGTGGCAATCGAGCGGCCATGAAAGGCCTTTTCATACACCACGATCTCGGGCTTGGCGATGCCCTTGTCCACGCCGTACTTGCGCGCGATCTTGATGGCGGCCTCGTTGGCTTCCAGCCCCGAGTTGCAGAAGAACACGTTGGTCATGCCCGAGCGCTCTACCAGCCTGGCGGCCAGCTGCTCTTGTCCCGGCACGTGGTAGTAGTTGGACGAATGCATGATCTTGCCGATCTGGTCCTGCAGTGCGGGCACCAGCTTGGCGTGGTTGTGCCCCAGCGTATTGACGGCAATGCCGCCCAGCGCATCGAGGTACTGCTTGCCGTTCACGTCCCACACGCGGCAGCCTTGCCCGTGCGACAGCGCAATCGGCACGCGGCCATAGGTGTTCATCACGTGGGGCGAGGCGGCCTCAATGAAAGCGGTCATGCAGTGTTCTCCAGACGTTGCGGTAAAGGGCCGGCCCGTGCTGGCCGCCACCCGAAAAGGCGATGCACGATTCTAGGGCGAGCGCATGCGCCCGACGATGACGATTGCGCATCACTGCAATGCGCTGATGGGGAGGAGGTGGGCCAGCTCTTATATAAGAGTTAGAATGCAAAGCGTGGCGTGGCAAGCAGCGATCCTGCGGTATCCGTCCTCTACCAATCAGACCCCCGATGGTTTCTCCCTCCTCCAAAGAAGTCTTTATTCAGGGCATCACCCACGAAGGGAAAACCTTTCGACCCAGCGACTGGGCCGAGCGGCTGGCCGGGGTGATGAGCAGTTTTCGGCCCGGCGGCGCCAAGCCTGGCAGCCATCTGAGCTATTCCCCCTGGTGCATTCCCACCACGCTCAATGGCGTGAAATGCGTGGTGGTCAACAGCGACCTGCGCGACCACGAGCCCATGGCCTGGGATTTCGTCATCAATTTCGCACGCGACAACAACCTGCAAGTGGCAGAAGCCTGCCTGCTGCCCGACCCGCCCGCGGAGCCTCTGCAACGCTGACTCCAGTCCGCTGCTGCAGGCAGGGCGCTTGGGCTGCGCCCACAAACCTTTGAAGTGTCGAGGACAGAGCGGTCTCGGCTGGAGCCGATCCCGGTCTGTCCCCGATTCAGCAGGGTGCCAGCAAAGCAAAAAACCGCCCGAAGGCGGTTTTTTGCTTTGCTGGCAGCGCACCCGTTACAAACGGCGAACGGTGTGACCCGTCCGGGCTGTTTGCCTGCCGGGGCAGGCGGTGAATTAAGCGGCTGCGAGTGCCAGGGCTTTCACCTTGGCAGACAGGCGGCTCTTGTCACGAGCTGCCTTGTTCTTGTGGAAGATGCCCTTGTCGGCCACGGTGTCCACCACGGCTTGCATCTTGGCGAACAGTTCGCTCGCCTTGGTCTTGTCGCCAGCCAGAATAGCCTTTTCGACGTTCTTGACAGCGGTACGGTATTTGGAACGCAGCGAGGTGTTTGCGGCGTTGATCTTGACGTCCTGACGGACGCGCTTGCGGCCCGACGCCAGGCGCGGGTTCTTCTTTTTTGGTTTAGCGGATGCCATTGATGTGTTTCCTTGTGTCTGAGGATGATGCCAGCAAAGCCGACGATTATAGCCCAATCAGGCTCACGGTGGCTGCGGCGCTGAACCGGAGTGGTGCGTTCGCCAGCGCCGCTATGGAACTGGCTTGAGCTGGCCACGGCTGGTGTGTCCCCCTTTGGGCGAAGGCGCGCAGTGCCTCAGGGGGGCTACACTTCCCGCGGTGTCCCTGTTCAAAGCCGCCTCCACCGTCTCCCTCCTGACCCTGGCCTCCCGCGTGACGGGCCTGGTGCGCGACCTCCTGATGGCCTCGATGTTTGGTGCCAACGCGCTGACCGATGCCTTCAATGTGGCCTTTCGCATTCCCAACCTGTTCCGGCGCCTGTTTGCCGAGGGCGCTTTCAGCCAGGCGTTCGTGCCGGTGCTGGCCGCTTCCAAGGCCCAGCATGGTGATGCCGCCACGCGCGTGCTGATTGCCGCAGTGGCCACAGCGCTGGCGTGGGTGCTGCTGCTCACTTGCGTGCTGGGGGTGGTGGGTGCGCCGCTTTTGGTGTGGCTGCTGGCCAGCGGCTTGCGCCAGAGCCCGGACAGCTTTGATGCCGCCGTGCTGATGACGCGCTGGATGTTCCCCTACATCGGTTTCATGTCGATGGTGGCGCTGTCGGCGGGGGTGCTCAACACCTGGAAGCGCTTTGCCGTGCCCGCCGCCACGCCGGTGCTGCTGAATCTGTGCATGATCGCCGCGGCCTGGCTGGGTGCCCCGCAACTGGCCGCCCGTGGCATCGAACCCATTTACGCGATGGCCGGGGGGGTCATGCTGGGTGGCGTGCTGCAGCTGGCGGTGCAGTTGCCTGTGCTGTACCGGCTGGGCCTGCTGCCGCGCATCGGCGTGAGCTGGCGCGCCGTGCGCGCCGCCTGGGTCGAGCCCGGCGTGCGCCGCATTCTCACGCTGATGGCTCCGGCACTGTTGGGCGTGGGTGTGGCGCAGATTTCGCTCATGATCAATACCCAGATCGCTTCGTACCTGACGCCGGGCAGCGTCACCTGGCTGTTTTATGCCGACCGGCTGATGGAGTTTCCCACCGCGTTGCTGGGCGTAGCGCTGGGCGTGGTGCTGACGCCCCAGCTTGCCGCCGCCAAGGCCGCGGGTGACTCGCAGCGTTATTCGGCCATGCTCGACTGGGGTCTGCGCATCGTGGTGCTGCTGGCCGTGCCCAGCGCGGTGGCACTGCTCACCTTTGCCACGCCCCTGGTGGCCACGCTGTTCCACCACGGCGCCTTGCTCGACAGCGACGTAAGCAAGATCGCCATCGCCCTGGTTGGGTATGGGGCCGGTTTGCTGGGGCTGGTGGCCATCAAGGTGCTGGCGCCCGGTTATTACGCCAGCCAGGACATCCGCACGCCCGTAAAAATTGCCATGGTGGTGTTGGTCATCACGCAGTTGCTCAATGTGGCTCTGGTGCCGTTCATGGCCCACGCGGGGCTGGCGCTGTCGATTGGCCTCGGTGCGCTGGTCAATGCACTGTGGTTGCTGGTGGGGCTGCTGCGCCGCGGCAGTTACCGGCCCCAGCCCGGCTGGGCACGTTTTGCCTTGCAGGTGGTGGCCGCCAGTACCCTGTTGGCAGTTTTGTTGCTGTGGGCGGCGCAGTATTTCCCGTGGCTGGAGATGCGATCGCGAAGTGGCCAGCGTGCGGGTCTGCTGGCCCTGGTGCTGTGCGCCTCGGTGGTGCTGTATTTCGGGGCGTTGTGGGCCGCCGGATTGAAGCTGCGCCAGATGCTTCGGCGCTGACGCCGCCGCGCCGCGTGCGCACAGCAATGACCCTCAAACCCGCGCTGGGTGTGGCTTGACGTGCCCCGGCGCCCACCGTACAACCCTGCCATGTCTCTGAGCTATTCCGTTCCGACCGCACTGGAATATTTTGCCGCGCTGGTGCAAAGCGACGAGCACTTTCCCCTGCTCGAAGCCGCCGCCAGCCTGGCGCAAGATGAATACATCGACTTGGATGTGCAGCAGCTCCTGGGTGATGTGGACCAGCTGTTGGCCCGGCTGCAGCGCCGCTTGCCCGCCGATGCGCCCGCGTTGCAGCGCCTGCGCATGCTCAACCAGTTCTTTTTTACCGATCTGGGCTTTGCCGGCAACATCAACAACTACTACGACCCCGAAAACAGCTATCTGAATGCCGTGCTTCGCACGCGCCGCGGCATTCCGATATCGCTCGCCGTGCTGTGGATGGAGCTGGCCCAGGGCCTGGGGTTGCGGGCCCGCGGCATTGCGTTTCCCGGGCACTTCATGGTCAAGGTGATGCTGCCCAAGGGGCAGGTGGTGATGGACCCCGTGTCTGGCCAGTCGCTCAGCCGGGAAGAGCTTTCCGAGCGGCTGGAGCCTTTCAAGCGCCAGAGCGGCCTGGTGGACGACTACGACGTGCCGCTGGGCCTTTACCTGCAGGCGGCCATGCCGCGCGACATCATTGCCCGCATGCTGCGCAACCTCAAGGAAGTGCACCGCACGCAGGAAGACTGGCAGCGCCTGATCTCCGTGCAGGACCGCCTGATCGTGCTGCTGCCCCAGGCCTGGGGCGAGTGGCGCGACCGCGGGCTGGCGCATGCCGAGCGCGGCAATGTGGCGCAGGCGGTGTCCGATCTGCAAACCTACCTGGCGCATGTGGAAGACGGACTTGACGTGGCTGCGATCGCCGACCGGCTGGTGGAGTTGCGTCGCCTGGGGAGCTGACCTTTTTTGGGCCGATGCTCGCATTCAGCGATCAGGCTCGCCACCCTGAGAGCGCGTTCCCGGCTGCCCGAACTGGTGCCATGCCCGGCGCAACCGCGCATCTGAGCTGAACCCGCCAGCGCTGGCGTCCGGGTGGCGTGGCGCCCGGTCCGCAGCGCTGCTCCGGCAGCCGCCAGGCGGATGCGGCGCAGGTATTGCAGGGGCGCGATTCCCGCAGTTTCCAGCAACAGCCGGGTAAGGTGGCGGGGCGAGGTGCGCGCCACCTGCGCCATGGCCAGCGCGCAGGCCGCTAGGTGATCCAGGGCAAAAAACGCGCTGGCCCGTAAGCTGCTATTGTGGACAGGGTTTTCCCTGATGAATGGCACCCTGCACCCATGTCCCGTCGCTCGCCCCTGTTCTCCCTGTCCGCTCTGACGCGCGCCTATCAGCGCAACCTCAAGGCCTTTGCGCGCGTCACCAAGCCGGTGCGTGCCGCAAAGCCCGTGCGTGCCAAGGCGGTAGCCGTGTCGCGTGCGCGGCCCAAGGCGGCGCCCGTTGCCCGCACGCCGCGCAAGCCGCTGCCCGCCAGCGGCGAGTGGCTTGCCGGCATTGCCCCTGGCCCTGCAGGCGCGCGGCGCTTTCACCTGTATGTGCCGCCGGGGCTTGCCTTGCGTGCGGGCGAAAAACTGCCACTTTTGGTGATGCTGCACGGCTGTGGCCAGACCGGGCGCGAGCTGGCGGCCAGTTCGCGCATGAACCGCCTGGCGGTGCGCCATCGCTTTCTCGTGCTCTATCCCGAGCAGGAACGCCTGGCCAATGCCCATGGTTGCTGGAACTGGTTTGACCGCCGCAGCGGCAAGGCCGATGCCGAGGCGGCCACGCTGCTGGCTGCCATCGAGCTGGTGGCCCGGCGCCACCCGGTGGACATGGCCCGCGTGGCCGTGGCGGGCCTGTCGGCCGGTGCCAGCATGGCTGCCCTGCTGGCGGCGCGTTACCCCGACCGGTTTTGCGCCGTGGCCATGCATTCGGGGGTGGCCCCCGGCACGGCCGACTCTGCCGCCACCGCCATGGCGGCCATGCATGGGCGGCGTGAAGCGCACCTGCCTGACCCGTCACAGGCGCTGGCTGCCGTAGGGGCAGCCATGGCGCCGCTGCCGCCGTTGCTGATCCTGCATGGTGATGCGGACAACGTGGTCTCGGTGCGCAACGCAGCCGCCACAGCCGTGCTGTGGGCCGAGTCTTTGGGCGCGCGCGCAGGCCCGGTGCGCACCATGCAGCGCGGCCGGCGCCATGCGGTGCGGGTGACGGAGTACAAGGCACGCGGCCGAGCGCAGGTCACGCTGCGAGAAATTGTGGGCCTGGGACACGCCTGGAGCGGCGGCGCGCCCGGCCTGAATTACAGCGATCCGGCGGGGCCAGACGCCTCGGCACTGGTGTGGGCGTTTGTTGCGCGCCAGTTCAAGAAAATTTGAACCGAATAGGCCGCTAGGCCTTATGGGATAAGCGCTAGGCGCTATTATTTTTGATGGCCGCTACGCCATTCACAACCTGTCGGTGATCTGGCGCATTGCCGCCCCCCGCCAGGGCGGGCGAGGGGTGTGCAATGGCTCAGGACAGCCGCAGGGGGGCGGTGCCCGCCGAAAGTGCGGCGTGCGCCCCCTGTGAGGAGCCCAGTTGGAAGGTGGCCACCACCTGCGTCAGCTCTTGTGCTTGCTGCTGCAGCGATGCAGCGGCTGCGGCGGCCTGCTCCACAAGCGCGGCATTTTGCTGCGTGCCCTGGTCCATCTGCGACACCGCCTGGTTGATTTGCTCGATGCCGTCGGTCTGCTCGCGGCTGGCCTGGCTGATTTCTTCGATCATGGTCGAGACCCGCAGCACGCTATCCACCACCGCCTGCATGGTGGTGCCGGCCTCTTGGGCCAGGTGCGTTCCGGCCTTGACCTGTTCGGCGGAATTACCGATGAGGGCCTTGATTTCCTTGGCGGCCTCGGAAGAGCGCTGCGCCAGGCTGCGCACCTCGGTGGCCACCACGGCAAAGCCGCGGCCCTGCTCGCCCGCGCGGGCGGCTTCCACGGCGGCATTGAGCGCCAGGATATTGGTCTGGAAGGCAATGCCTTCGATCACCCCCGTGATGTCGGCCACCTTGCGCGACGACGCCTCAATGGAACCCATGGTCTGCACCACCTTTTCGACCACCGCGCCACCCTTGCGTGCCACGTCTGAGGCCGACTGCGCCAGCACGCTGGCCTGGTGCGCGTTGTCGGCGTTCTGTTTGACGTTGGAGGTCATTTCCTCCATCGAGGCGGCGGTTTGCTCCAGGGCGCTGGCCTGGGATTCGGTGCGGCTGGACAGGTCGTGGTTGCCGGCTGCAATCTGTTGCGATGCGCTGGCAATGTGCTCGGTGCCGCTGCGCACGCGCTGCACGATGCGGTGCAGGTTGCCCTGCATGGCCTGGATGTCCAGCATCAGGCTCGATTGGTCGCCGGGCCGGGTGGTCACCGCCACCGCCAGGTCACCTTGGGCGATGCTGCGCGCAATGCTGCGCGCATAGTCGGGCTCGCCGCCCAGCTGCCGCAACAGGTTGCGCGAAACCAGGGTGCCCAGCACCAGCAACGCCGCGCCCAGCACCAGTGCCACCGCACCAAAGCCCAGGGCACGCTGCCAGATGGCGGCATTCACGGTGTCCACATACACGCCCGAGCCAATCACCCAGCCCCATGGCTCGAAGCCCTTGACGTAGGAAGTTTTCTCCACCGGCGTGTCGCTGCCGGCCTTAGGGCAATGCTGATCAAGGTCCACCGTTGTCGCTTCTCAAACGTTATCCGCAGATGAAGCAGCAGACCCTGGCAATGGCCGCAGATCAAGACAACGGATTCGAGCAGTCGCGCAAGCCCACCCGACGTGAAGAGTTCTTGCGGACCATGGAGACAATAGTGCCTTGGGCCGCCCTGTGCCAGGTGATAGAGCCGCACTACCCCAAGGCCGGCAACGG
>NZ_QOZT01000083.1:0-16733 GCF_003345135.1 Acidovorax sp. BoFeN1 | reverse complement strand
GCGGGAGCGGTTTGCAGCGCGGCCACGGCATCCTCGGGGCGCAGCGTCAGCAGGCTGTTGTCAAAGCAGCGCGCGACGTCGGGCCCCGGCAGGCGGGCCATGTCGCCGCGCCACACCAGCTTGAGGCCGCGCTGGTGCGCCGCCTTCACGCGGCTGAAGATGGTGTTGTCGGACAGCCAGTCGCCCCGCACCTCGATCCACGGCGAGCCGCGCGGTGCTTCATCCAGCAGAGTGCACAAAAGCTGGCGTGTTTGCGCAGACAGCAGCAACGGCGGCGAACTGGCAGTCCAGAGTTCTTGCACCGTGCGCAGCAGGTGGGCGGCATCCACCACCGTGGCGGTTTCGTTCTGGGCGTAGAGCTGGATGCCCGCAAGTTGGCGGGCCCGGTTCCACAAAGGGCGGTAGCCAAGAATCAGGCTGCCGAGGACGGATTGGACCATGGGCGTTGATGCGAGAGGACAGCGGGGCCGGATCCTGGCGACGGAGGCCAACCTCCGTCGAGCGAACAGGGTTAACTGATGAAGTTGAACAAGGACAGCTTCTGAACCGAGGCATAGGATTTGAGGGCTGCCTCGTATCCCGTCTGCTGGTTCTGGAAGTCCGATATGCCCCTGATCATATCGAGATCCTCGGCGCGCGAGCGGTCGTCTTCCAGATGCACGGCGCGCGTGTCCAGGTCCCCTTCAATGCGGTCGGCCCGGTTGAGCAGATCGCCCGCCATGCCACGCGATGCCTGCAGCCGGTTCATGGCCGCATCGATCTCGTTCAGCCCCCGGCCGATGCCGTGCGTGAGGCTGCCCGAGTTGGTGCTGCCGTCGGGGTTGCGTGCATCGCGGATGGCGCCAATGGCGTTCTCCAGCACGGCGAACACATTCGATGGCTGGCTGGGTTTCACGTCAAAACTGTCGTTAGCTGCGGGTGCGCCGGTGATCTTCAGTGACATGCCGTCGAACGCGATGGTGGTGGGCGTTGTGTAGGGCTGGCCCGACAGCAAGGTGGCCGATGTCGTGGTGTTCGTGACATCGTAGGTGGTCACGCCACCCACCACCGAGAACGTGATGCGGTAGTCGTTGCCGGTCAGCGCCGAAGGATCGGTCACCTGCCCCACATCGGCCCAGACATTGCCCGTGTTGGTGGCGCTGCGCGCCACCTCGAACACCCCGTTGCCCGTCGGCACGCTCATCCAGGCAGCATCGCCATCGAGCACCTTGGCAATCTGCGTGTTGCCGCTGGCATGCTGCCCCGGCAGGCCGGCAAAGTTGACCGTGGTGGCCGTGCCGGTAAAGGGCGCCTCGGCGCTGCCCAGCGCCTGGAACAGTGGCTGGCCGTTGGCGTCCTTGCTGTTGGCATAGCCCAGAATCTGGTCGCGCAGGCCCACGAGCTGCTGAACGATGGCATCGCGCTCGGTCTGGGTGTATGCGCCGTTGCCGGCGCTCACCACCAGTTGGCGAAATTCCTGCATGGCATCGCCAGCTGCTCCCAGTGCCGATTCCGCCAGCATCATGGTGTTGCGCTGCATGTCCAGCGCGCGCAAGTCGGTCTCATTGCGAGACAGCCGCGTGAGCGCCCGCTCAGCCTGCGCAGCGGCCACCGGGTCGTCGCTGGCCCGCACCACGCGCTTGCCCGAGGTGAGGTTTTCCTGCAGATTGGACAGGGACGTCTGGCGCTGACCGATGTTGCGCACGGCAACGTCGTACTGGTTGGCTGTGCTCAGTCGGTAAAGAGCGTTGCTCATGATGGACTCCGTTCAGGTCTGGAACCGGCGCCTAGCGGCCCAGCCCCTGGATCAGCGTGTCAAAGATATTCTGTGCGATCTGGATCATCTTGGCCGAGGCCTGGTAGGCCTGCTGGTACTGGATCAGGCGTGCCGCTTCTTCGTCCAGATTGACGCCCGAGACGGCCGTGCGGTCGCGCTCCAGATTGGCCGCGATGGAGGAGGACAGCTCGGCCGCAAACTGCGCGCTTTGCGTGCGCGTGCCCACCTGCGCCATGGCGCTGGCAAAGCCATCGGACAGCGTGGCGCCGTCGAACATCGGCACGTCGCGCAGGGCCATCAGTGCGCTGGCGTTGCCGGTGTCGCGTTGGTACCAGTCGCCGTATTGGGGATCGGTGGCGTTGCCTACTGTGACGGTGTCGTTGTCCTTGGGCGAACCGCTGAGCGTGATTTCCCAGCCGTCGATGGAAATTTTTTCGCCGGAAACATAGTTGCCGGAAACAATGGTTGGGGGCGCACCGGGAAGCGATGCTGAATATGTGGCAGGCGATCCTGCTTGGAAGGTAATCGTTACAGGACTTCCCGTTGCAGGTTGCGTGATCGGGCCGGTTGCCTTCAGCGAAACCAACTGAAGCGAACCCATATTCGCTGGTCCCATGGCCGCATTGACCGGATTGGCCGCCGCCAAATTCACTGGCGAGTACTGCACCGCCTTCAGTTCCGCTGCAGAACCCTGCAGTGGGTTGATCATGAACTGGTCGCCAGCGACTGGAGCGTTGGGTGGGGCTGTCGGGACGACGCTTAACCCCTGCGTCGAGAAAAAATCTGCCATCGTCGTCGTGTTCGGCGGAGATGGAGTCGAGTCGTCGAAGCTGAAAACCTTGCCGTCCGATTGGCGTGTGATCGAACCTGTGTCGGCGGTCGTGAAGCTGATGGTGTAGCTCGATGCCTGCAGCGCCGTGGGGTCCGTCACCGTCAACGCCATAGTGGTGGCAGCTGTCGAGGTGTTGAAGTTGCTGCGCACCGCATTGCCCAGGCTGATCGGCGCGAACAGGTTTTCCCCTGGCTTGCCATCCAGCGTCAGCCCCAGCTTGTTCTGCGAATTCATGGTTTCGCTGATAGCCACCGCCATGCGCCCCAGCAGATTGCGCCCCTCGGCCAGGTCGTTGTTCTGAAAGCGCAGCAAGCCTGCCACCTGGCCGCCGCCGAGCATGCTTTCGTTGAGTTCCACCTTGGTGCTGGAGCCCGGCTGCTGGAAGTTCAGCACCTTCTTGCCGCTGCCCGCGCCAAAGTCGGCCGGGTCGTCGATCGACAGCGTGGCTGCCTTGCTGCCCAGCACCAGCGGCTGGCTGCCGGCCACGAACACGCTCACGGTGCCGTCATCGGCGGCCACTTGCGAGGTCTGGATGTGCTGGTTGAGCTCGCGGATCAGCTGGTCGCGCTGGTCTAGCAGGTCGTTGGCGGGCTGGCCGTTGCCCTGGGCGCGGGCAATTTGCTCGTTCACGCCGGCAATGTTCTTGGCCAGGCTGTTGACCGTGAGCATGCTGCCTTTGAGCTGCTCGGCCACGGTGTAGCCGATTTCGTCCAGGCGCTGCGAGGCATCGCGCATGCGCGCCGCCGTTTCGTCCATGCGCGTCAGGGCCACGCTGCGCGCGGTGAGGTCGGTGGGGGCGCTCACCACATCCGAAAGCGCGTTCATCATGTCGTTGATCGAGGCACCGATGCCGCTGGTGCCGCCGCTGAAAACCTCCTGCAGCTGGCGCAGTCGGTCCATGCGCGCCGTGTCGCCTGCATCCACCGCAGAGGCCGCCGTGGACTGGCGCGTGAGCAGTTCGCTGTGGTTGCGCTGGATGGTCTGCACATCCACGCCCTTGCCGATGTAGCCACCCCCGGTGAACTGGCCCTGCACGGTCTGCAGCACCACGCTCTGGCGCGAATAGCCGGGCGTGCTGACGTTGGCAATGTTGTGGCCTGCGGTCTGCAGGGCCGCCTGGTTGGCCAGAAGGGCGCGGGCGCCGACGTTGAGCAGACTCATGGCTTACCTCGGTTCTTCTCGTCCATCACGCCTGGGCACGTTGCACGCGCAGCGCACTGTTGATGGCTCCGCTGAGCTTTCTGGCGTATTCGGGGTCAGTGGCGTAACCGGCCTTCTGCAGTTCTGCCGCATAGGCCACGGCCGAGCCGGTCCGGGCGGTGGCCTGGGCTTTTTCGTAGCGCGGGCTGTCGGTGATCAGGCGGGCGTAGTCGCGAAACGAGTCTTCGTACGAGTCGTAGGCGCGGAACCTTGCAGTCACCTTCTGGGCCTTGCCGTTGATGTATTCGGTGGTGGTGATTTCGGCCACCTTGCCGGTCCAGCCCTTGCCGGCCTTGATGCCGAACAGGTTGAACGAGCTGGAGCCGTCGGCATTCTTGATCTCGCTCTTGCCCCAGCCGGTTTCATGGCCGGCCTGGCCCAGCATGAAGCTGGCCGGAATGCCGCTGTCTTGTGCCACGCGCTCGGCGGTGGCGCTGAGCGACTGCACGAAACCGTCGCGTCCCTTGGGCACCGGGCCCGTGGCCACGGGGGCGGTGGTCGTTGCGTTGCGCGATGTCACGCCGGGCAGGCTGAGGGTGGATGGCACGGAGATGCTGGTGTCGGCCCCGCCCATCTGGCGCGAAAGCTGGCGCGCAATGGCTTCGGACAGGCCACCGGGCACGCCCGACATGCTGACCGACAGCTGCTGGTCCAGCAGGTCGGTTCCCAGGTCGCCCTGGGCGCCGTCCATCAGGCCGGATTTCATGGTGGCCTCGCGCATGCTCTTGATCAGCTCGCGCATGAACAGCGATTCAAACTGCTTGGCGGCTTCCTTGGCGGCCTGCGGGCTGTTTTGCCCGGCCTCGTATTTCAGGGCGTTGAGCGAGCGCGCATCGGCCGCCAGCGCGTTGGAGGCGATGGCGCTGGTGGAAGTGGGCAGGGTCAAGGCCATGGTTGCTTCACTCCTTGTGCATGGCGCGCTGGGCGCTGGTGGGGCAAGCCATGGTCAGATCACTTCCAGCTCGGCATTCAGGGCGCCGGCCGCCTTGATGGCTTGCAGGATGGCCAGCAGATCCTGCGGCGTCGCGCCCAAGGAGTTCAGGGCCTTGACCACATCGGCCAGCTGGGGCGATGCCGGCATCTGGATGATGTTGCCAGGCTCCTGCTTGATGCTGATGTCGCTCTTTTGCGCCACAACGGTCTGACCCTGCGACAGCGGGTTGGGCTGGCTGATGACGGGGGTGCTGGCGATGGTGATCGACAGGTTGCCGTGCGCGATGGCGCAAGGCCCCAGTGTCACGGCCTGGTTCAACACAATGGAGCCCGTGCGCGCATTGATGACGACCTTGGCGGCAGGGGAGGTGTTGGGCAGTTGCAGCTCCTCCAGCTCGGCAATGAAGTTCACGCGTGCGCCCGGGTCTTGCGGTGCCTGCACCCGCACCGTGCGGCCATCGATGGCCGTGGCCGTGCCGTTGCCCTGGTGGGCGTTGATGGCCTGCGCAACCTTGCGCGCGGTCTGGAAGTCTGAGGCGTCCAGGCCCAGGGTGATGGTGTTGCCCTCGTGCAGCGGCGTCGGAACCGAGCGCTCGACCTGCGCGCCATCGGGAATACGGCCCGCGCTCAGGTGGTTGACCTGCACCTTGCTGCCACCGCTGCTCGCGCCCGCGCCGGCCACCACCACATTGCCTTGGGCCAGTGCGTAGATTTCGCCGTCGGCGCCACGCAGTGGCGCCGCAATCAGCGTGCCGCCCTTGAGCGAGCGGGCGTTGCCAATCGACGAGACGGCCACGTCAATGCTTTGCCCGGGCTGTGCAAACGCCGGCAACTGGGCCGTGATGACCACTGTGGCCACGTTCTTGAGCTTCGGGGCACTCGTGCCCGGCGGCAGGCTGATGCCCATTTGCTGCAGGTAGTTGGCCATCGCCTGCGCTGTAAAGGGCATCTGCGTGGACTGGTCACCCGTGCCGTCCAGCCCCACCACCAGGCCGTAGCCCGACAGTTGGTTGCTGCGCACGCCCTGCACGGACGCCACTTCCTTGATGCGCAAGGCATGGGCAGGCGCCACGAGTCCCGTGACGGACACGGCCAGCACCAGCCACAGCGCGCGTGTCTGCAGCCATGCAAAGCGAGGGAGGGGCAAGGTCTTCATGGCACCCATTGTGGCGTGCCACCCGGCCGGCAAAGAGGGGAAAAGAGCGTGCTTCTGCCGCCTTATTGCCGGTGTTCGCCCCCGGTTTGTGCGGGGAGGCGGGGGTAATAAAAATATGGGTCAAATATGGCCCTAGCCCTTTACAGTAAAGCGCTAACAGCTATTATTTTTGACTAACTACCGGCGTGCTCGCCTTACCTGCGCACCCTGGCCGCCCTGGTGTCCACCGGGTTGCGTATGCAGTAGTAGTGGCCATTGGGCACGCTGGCAATGTGGTTGGCGCGCACCTTGTCTGCCAGCGCCTGTGCCGTGTCGTACAGACCCGACTGGATGTGGTAGACGCCGGTGGGCCGCAGCGCCACGCCGCCGCCATAAAAACCCGATGCCTCGGCCGTCTCCAGCTCCCCTGCCGTGGGCAGGGCCGCGTTCTGCGACTGGCAGTAGCGCTGCGCCGCCTCGCGCGAGACCAGCTGATCGGCGTGTCCCGGCGCGGCCATTAGCCATTCCCGTGCGGCCAGCGGGTTCTGGTGCTGAGAAAAGCGCGTGCCCTGAAAGTAATCAAAGATGTCGCGCGCCAGCGCATCCGCCAGCGTGGGCGCGGGCACCGTCACGGTGAAGCTTTGCGATTCGCCACTGCCCAGCTTGACCAGCGTGGCGGTGGCCTGCACCAGCGAACCCTCCAGCCGTGTGTAGGTGATGTAGGCCACCAGTGCCACCCGGCTGGCCTTGGCCCTGAGGGCGCCCAGCGCTTTGGCGTCGGCCGCAGAGGCGCGCTGCAATTCCTCGGGCGTGATGCCGGCAAACTCGAAGCGCAGCTTGGGCGATCGGGTGTTGATGCGCCTTGCCTGCCGGTCCAGCTCGCCAATCAACTGGGTGTTGAGCGTGCGCCCCAGCTGGGCCAGCGCCGTGCGCTCGTGGTGGGCCTGCAGACTGTCCACGGCCTGCAGTGCGGCAAGCACCGTGGCCGGATCACCCTTGCCGGTATGCAGGTCTGCAAACAGCTTGCGGTCGTGTTCGTAGTCGCCCAGATCGGTGGCCCGCACAACCGGAATATTGGGCCAGACCAGAAAGGGTTGACCCACCGGGTCGCGGAAATCGGAAGCGCCCGCGAGGCCGCAACACAGCACCAGGACCAGGGCCCCCGCGCGGTGAAGCAGTGTGCGCAGGGTGGAGATATAGAAGATAGGCGCGTGCATGGGCGCGTTGCAAGCCTGTGTCAGAACGGCGTGACCGTGTTGAACGCCCGTGCCAGCCAGCCCATGGCCTGCGCCTCGGCCTGCTCGCCAAGGCCGCGCGAGATCACACGCACGTTGGCCACATATTGCGAATCGATGAGGCTGCCGGGCTGCAGACGCCGCGGATCAACGATGCCCGAAAAGCGCAGCACGTCCACGCTGCGGTTCACCCCCACCTGTTTTTCGCCCGCAATGACGAGGTGCCCGTTGGGCAGCACGTCGGTGACGATGGCAGTGATATTGCTCTTGAACTGGTTCTTGGCCAGGGTGTCACCCTTGCCCTCGAAGGTGTTTTCATAGCCGGCGCCGATGGCCGTTTTGCCGGCCAGCTTGGCTGCCAGACTGCTCGAAACAAGTGGCAGCGCCGTGATGCGGCCCTCGGTGTTGGAAGACCGGCCTACGTTCGACGTGCTGTTTTGCTTGGCGTCGATTTCTTCTTTGATCGTGATCGTTACCAGATCGCCGACCAGGCGTGCGCGCTGGTCTTCAAACGCGGGTCGAAAGCTGGCGGCATGAAACAGGCTGCCTGTGGCAGGGCCGGCGGGCCGGGGCATGGTGGCCACCGGTGGCAGTGTGGTGGGCAACACGTCCACGGGCGGTGGCGGGTTGATGTTGGCGCAGCCCGTGGCGAGCACGGCGAGGGCGGCGCAGCCCATCAGGCGCAGGAGGGTGTTCATGGCGGTGCTCCTCACATTTGCGCCAGTTTGGCCAGCATCTGGTCCGAGGTCTGGATGGCTTTGGAGTTCATCTCGTAGGCGCGCTGGGTCTGGATCATGTTCACCAGTTCTTCCACCACGTTGACGTTCGAAGTCTCCAGAAAGCCCTGTCGCACGATGCCCAGGCCGTTGGTACCGGGCGTGCCCTGCTGGGGAGCGCCGGACGCAGCCGACTCCTTGAACATGTTCTGGCCCATCGGCTCCAGGCCGGCAGAGTTGACGAAGCTGGACATCGACAGCGAGCCCAGCGGCTGCGGTGCGGTGGCGCCCGTCACGAGGGCGCTCACCACGCCATCTTCGCTGATGCTGATGCTTTTCGTGCCCGCGGGCACTGTGATGCCCGGGGCCACGGGCAGACCGCTGGAGGTGACCACGCGGCCCTGAGCGTCGAGCTGGAACGAACCGTCCCGTGTGTAGCCCGTGGTGCCATCGGGCAAAGTGACCTCGAAGAAACCGTCGCCATTGATGGCCACATCGAGGTTGTTGCCCGACTGCTGCAGGCCGCCCTGCGTGAAGTTGCGGCTGGTAGCCACCACGTTCACGCCCAGGCCCAGATGCAGGCCCGTAGGAAGCTGGTTTTCCTCGGTGGTCTGGGCGCCAACCTGGCGCAGGTTCTGATAGATCAGGTCCTGAAACTCGGCACGGTTGCGCTTGAAGCCAGTGGTGGAGACGTTGGCGAGGTTGTGCGAGATCACGTCCAGCTGGGTTTGCTGGGCGGTCATGCCGGTCTTGGCGATCCACAGTGAATTCATCATGGCGGTTGTCCTTTTCTTCAGCCGTTGAGGCTCAGTAGCTGGCCTGCGGCCTTGTCATCACTCTCGGCGGTTTGCAGCAGCTTCATTTGCTGCTCGAACTGGCGGGACGCGGCAATCATGCCCACCATGCATTCGACCGCGTTCACGTTGGAGCCCTCCAGCGCACCGGCCAGCATTTGCGCGTTGGGGTCGGCCGGCAGGGCGTCACCGTTGGCGGCGCGGAACAGGCCGTCGTCGCCCCGTCGCACCGGGTTGTCGGCGGTGGCCGTGGCAAGTTTGAGGCGGGCCACGGGAACCGGTGGCTCGTTGCCCGTCTTGGCCGTGACCGTGCCATCCGCACCCAGGGAAATGGTGGCGTTGGGCGGAATATCGATGGGCGCACCGCCATCCGACAGCACCGGCAGTCCGGTGGGGGTGACCAGTTGCCCGCCCTGGGAGACCTGGAAATGGCCTGCGCGGGTGTAGGTCTCGGTGCCATCGAGCCCTTGCACGGCGAACCAGGCATTGCCCTTGGCCATGGCATCCAGGTTGCGCCCCGTGGTTTGCGCGGGGCCGGACGCCGTGACGTGGCCAGACGTGGCCTCCAGCGCGAACACGCGCGTGGTAGACCCGTCGCCCTGCAGTGGCACCGAGCGGAAGGTGGACATTTCGGCACGGAACCCGGTGGTGGATGCGTTCGCCAGGTTGTTGGCCAGCACCGCCTGCCGGTGCGCGGCGGCGTTGGCGCCCGTCATGGAGGTGTAGATGATGCGGTCCATGGTCCTGCTTTCCTTTCAGTGTTTCACCGAGTCGCACTGCGCCTGCGGCGCCAGAAACTGGCGCGCCCAGGGCCAGGGCAGCCGCGCAAGGGCCGCCCCGCCGCGCTGGCTGCGTCCCCTCGCCCGCAGCGCGCAGCGTTGCGAGAGCGGGGGGAAGGCGCGCAGCGCCACAGGGGGGTGTTGCTTCATCTCAGGTTCACCAGGGTCGACATCACCTGGTCTTGCGTCTTGATGGTCTGGGCGTTGGCCTGGTAGGCGCGCTGGGCGGTCATCATGTTGACCAGCTCGGCGGTCAGATCGACGTTCGAGTCTTCCAGCGCCCCCGAGCGCAGGGCGCCAAAGTTGCCGTCGCCGGGCTTGCCCATGACGGCCGGGCCGGAGTCGAACGACTCCACCCAGTTGTTGCCGCCCACGGCCAGCAGGCCCTGCGGGTTGCGGAAGTTGGCCAGCGCCACCTGCGCCTCGGCACGGGTCACGCCATTGGAGTAGGCGGCCATGACCATGCCGTTGTTGGCGATGCTGATGCTCGTGAGGTCGCCCGAGGCATAGCCGTCTTGCGAGAGGTCGGCCACGGCGAATTCGCTGCCGAGCTGGGTGACGGTCGAGAGATCAATGGTCACATCCCACGGCGCGGGTGGATTGTTGGGGTTGACCGCGGACGGATCGACGTTCACCGTCAGGGGTGAGGGTGTGGAACTGACGTACTTGCCATTGCCGTCAAAGGTGATGGTGCCCCGGGGGGCAGCAGTGGTGTCGAGCGTGTCATACACATTCCACTGGTTGGCGTCGGCCTTTTGAAAATAGATGCTGACTGGCACAGGCACGCCTTGTGTGTCATACACGTTGATGGAGGTGCCGTAGGTGGAACGATCCGCAGGGGCGACGGCGGCAACGGCTGGCGGGCCTACTTTTGCAGGGTTGCCAGTAGCGCGTGCGTCCAGGTTGAGCACCGCAGTGATGCCGGCGGTGGCTTTAGCCTCGATGGGTGCGCCCGTCGGGAAACTTAGCGGTTGCGCCTCGGAGGTGCTGAGCCCCGTAGCAGGATCGATCTTGAAGCCCATCACCTGCGCACCACCGGTGGTAACCAGATCACCCGTCTTGTCTATTTTGAAGTTGCCGGCGCGCGTGTAGGCGGCCGAGCCATCGGGCTGCTGCACCTTGAAAAAGCCGTTGCCGTTGATCGCCACATCGAGGTTGTTGCCCGACACGGTGACATTGCCCTGTGAGAACTGCTGGGCCACGGTGGCCGCTTCCACGCCAATGCCGTAGTCGCCGCCGCCGCCGGAGCCCATGGAGGATGCCACCAGGTCTGCGAATTCAGTGCGCGAGGATTTGAAACCGGTGGTGCTGGCGTTGGCAATGTTGTGGCCAATGACGTCCAGGTTTTTGCTGGCAGCGTTCAGTCCCGAGAGGGCGTGTTGGAAAGCCATGGTGTGTGCTCCTGATGAATCTTGAAATTACAGAATGGCTTTGATGCCTGCCTGGGTGGTCGTGCCGCCGCGCGACAGCTGCAGTTGCAGGCTGCCGCTGTCCATGCTCACGGCAGTGACCTTGTCCATCATCAATGCTGTGGATGCCACGTTGGTCTCGCCATTGGCTGCCAGCACCTTGAAGCGCGGTGCACTGTCGCCCTGGTAGGCGGATGCGTCCCAGGCAAAGTTGAAGCGGCCCGCGGGCAGTGCGCCCATGTCGACCGTGCCCACCTCTTTGCCGGCGGCGTCGAGCACCTGGATCTTCACGCTGGCGGCTGATCCGGCGAGGTCGAAGGCGCCGGTGGCCTGGCCGCTCTCGCTGTCCACGGACAGGGTGTCGCCTTGTGCCAGCACCTGGCGACCCACCATGGCGCTGCCCTGCAGCATCTGCTGGGCCGAAAACTGGTTGACCAGTCCGGCGACGGTGTCGTTGAGCTGCTGGATGCCGGTCACCGTGTTGATCTGCGCAATTTGCGAAGTCATCTGCGCGTTGTCCATCGGGTTCATGGGGTCCTGGTTGTTGAGCTGGGCCACCAGAAGTTTCAGAAACCGATCCTGGGCGGCTGCGGGGTCGGTTGCGGCGTCGGTGGGGGTCGCCGTGGTGCCCAAGGCCGAAGAGCCCGACGTGGCGGAGGTGGCGGAGGTGGTGCTGGTGATCATGGTGGCTTGTCCTGAAAATTACTGGCCCATCTGCAGGGTCTTGAGCAGTAGCGACTTGGCCGTGTTCATCACCTCGACGTTGTTCTGGTAAGAGCGCGAGGCGGAAATCATGTTCACCATTTCCTCCACGGCGTTGACGTTGGAATGGGTCACGTAACCCTGCGCATCGGCGGACGGGTGGCCCGGGTCGTGGATGCGCCGCCCCGGCGTGGTGGTTTCGTTGATGGCGCTCACGCGCACCCCGGCAGAGCTGTCTGCACCCATGGGCGTGGTCTGGAAAACCACCTGGCGCGCCTTGTAGGCCTGGCCGTCCGGCCCCGCCACGGCATCCACGTTGGCCAGGTTGCTGGCCACGACGTTGAGTCGCTGTGACTGGGCGCTGATGGCGCTGCCTGAAACACTGAAGATGGAGAACATGGACATGGTGGTTTCCCTTTTGCTGCGCGGCCGGGCTTATTGCCCCTGGATGGCGCTGAGCATGGTCTTGGACTGCCCGTTGATGAAGCGCAGCGTGGCCTCGTAACGCACGGCGTTGTCCACGAAGTTGGCGCGCTCGCGGTCGAGGTCCACAGTGTTGTTGTCCAGGCTGGGCTGGGTTTGCATGGCGTACCCCAGCGTGCTTTGTAATCCGGCACCAGCGCCTGAGGCGGGCAGCGGAATGTGGCGCGCGTCGGTGGTGCCGGAAGCCCCTGCGCCACCGCTGGCCAGGCGGGCTGCGCTGTTGCCTGCGGAAGAGCCAGTGGCGTCACGCATGGCCTGGGCAAAGTTGAAGTCGCGGGCCACGTACCCGGGCGTGTCGGCATTGGCAATGTTGCTGGCGATGGCGCGCTGGCGCTCGGCACGCAGCAAAAGTGCGTTGCCGTGAAAGTCCAGCCGGTTGGTCATCTTGTCAAGCATGTGTGCCTCACACTCTGGGTTGCAGTGGCGCCGGGCCCTGGAGAGGGTTTCCGGCGTGGCTTGATTATGGAAATCACCGGATTTTTCTAAAGCGCGAAGAACGCGGACATTGGCGTGCAGTTTTCAGGTTCATCCTGCCAAGGTCTGCCTATAGTTGCAGCGGTGAAATGGTCTGCCCGGTGGCTGGCAGCCCATCTGCCCAGGAGATTGCCGTGCTGCCCCTTAATCCCTCTCCCCACTTGCTGCGGGTGTTCCTGCCGCTGTTGCGGCGTACCGCTTTGCGTGCGACGCTGGTGCTGGCGGGTTTGGGGTCGGCAATGTACGGCGGTCCGTTGCTGGCACAGGCTGTGACGGACCCCGCCGCTGATCTGGGGCCGCTGACGCAGCGCTGGCTGGACGATGCGCTGGCGCGCAACCAGCCTGGCGGCTTGCCCTTGCGCATGGAAGTCAGCGTGGGCCAGCTCGATAGCCGGCTGCGCCTGGCGCCCTGCGCCCGTGTGGAGCCCTACTTGCCGGCGGGCTCACGCCTTTGGGGGCGCACGCGCCTGGGGCTGCGCTGTGTGGAAGGGGCCGCAGCCTGGAATGTTTTTCTGCCGGTGAGCATCAAGGCCTTTGGCCCGGCCTGGGTGCTCAACAGCAATGTGGCGTCCGGAGCCGAGCTGACTGCGGCAGATGCCAGCGAAGCCGAGGTGGACTGGGCTGCTGAAGCCGCGCCCGTTCTGGCCAACCCCGACCAATGGGTCGGGCAGGTGGCGTCCCGCCAGTTGATGGCGGGGCAAGCGGTGCGCCAGTCCATGGTGCGGGCGCCCAGCGTCTTCCGAGCGGGTGCGCAGGTGCGGGTGGTGGCCCAAGGCCCGGGTTATGCGGTGACCTCATCGGGCCAGGCCATGTCGAACGGAGCCGTGGGACAGACTGTCCGCGTCCGCATGGGTAATGGGCGGTTAGTCTCAGGCATTGTGAATGATGACGGGACGATCAATGCATCTCTTTGATGTGTCTTTGGCCAGAAATGGCTAAAGTCTCACTCAAATGGGTCGAAAACATTGCTACTGTGCCCCACATCAAGCGGGGTGGTGGAGAGAGCGATGAAAATTGGTCAAAAACCGGAACTCCCGGGCGCACTAGCGCAGACAGGGCTGTCCAAACAAGCAAAAGCCCCAGCCGTGGCAGAAGAGTCGGCAAAAAGCGCGGTTTCCGCGTCGGCCGCTGGCGTGCCTGTAACGGTTTCCACGAGCGCTCGAACCCTTGCACAAACTGCGCGAAGCGTGGGAGATTTTGACGCGGGCCGGGTCAAGGCTGTGAAAGCTGCCATCGATCAAGGCACCTTCACCGTGGATGCCGAGGCCATTGCCGACAAAATGCTGTCCAACGCCCAGGAAATTTTCTCCCGCTCCCGCGGCTAACCCGTTTTTCATCCTTAGCGCTTTCACCCGCACACAGGCACCATGCAGCTGGAAGACGCACTCTCCGCAGTTGAAAAACATCTGGATGGCGTTTCTGCAGCGCTGTTGGCTGCAGACCCGCAAGCGCTGGAGTTGGGCAGCGCCCAACTGCGCAACGCATCCGCGCAGCTTTCACAGGTCATGGCGCAGATTCAACGGCAGGGTGCCCTGCCTGCCGCCATGCAAAAGCGTCTGCAGGCCGTCGGCGCCATGCTGGCTGTCCAGCGTGAAAGCCTGGCCCGTCTGGCGGCCATTACCGACAGGCAAGTCGCAGGATTGTTGCCTCCCGCAGATGCGGCTGCCACCTATGGCCGCGCGATGGGGGGGCGCAACGCGGGAAGCGTGGCCCGTATTTACCGGTCTGCCAGCTGAAAAGTCGCACAAAAAGTGCATGCGGCGCAATGAGCGCCACAACCCCTTCCATCGAAATTCCAGCGCTCAGTGGCTGCGCATTTTGGCGCGAAGACGGGCAATCGACTGGCTGTGCAGCTGGCACACCCGTGATTCCGTGACACCCAGCACCGCCGCAATTTCTTTCAGGTTCATGTCATGCTCGTAATACATGCCCATGATGTGCTGTTCGCGCTCGGGCAGGCTCTGGATGGCCTGGACCAGGGAAGAACGAAGGCGGTGGTCGCGCAATAGTTCGAGAGGGTCGGCGTCGCTGTCGGCCGCGTGGCGGTCCAGAAAGCCATCCTCGTCATCATTGCCGTGGGTCATGTCTTCCAGATACACCAACTGGGTGCCGCGCACCTTGCCGAGCAGGCTCTGGTATTCGGCCAGGGCCATGCCCATGTCGGCGGCAATTTCCGACTCCAGGGGGCTGCGGCCCAGTTTCTGTTCCAGCCGCCGTACAGCGTGCTCGATGTCCTTCTGGCTTTTGCGGGAGCTGCGGGACATCCAGTCGCCCTCGCGCAGCTCGTCCAGCATGGCGCCGCGGATGCGCTGGGTGGCAAAGGTTTCGAACTGTGCTCCTTGGGTGGCCTCGTAGCGCGAAAGCGCCTCCGCCAGGCCCATCATCCCCACCTGGATTAGGTCGTCCACCTCCACATTGGGAGGCAGCTTGGCAATCATGTGGTGAGCGATTCGTCGAACCAGCGGTATGTGCTGGCGAATCAGCGCATCACGGTCGAGCTGGCCTTTGGCGGTATACATCAGATCAGTGGCTCCGAACACCATGTGAAGGCAGGCCGGTCAGGTTGTGGATAGGCATTGCTGACATCGTTCCACCGATGGTGCCCGCGTTTTCCAGTAGTTGCAAGGCCAGGCGCTGCATATCCTGGCTATTGTGGGCGGACAGGGTGGTGGTGCGCACCCGCCCCCCCAGGTGGCGGTCTGCGCATTGCTGCAAGGTGCGCAATGCACCCGCTGCTTGGGTGCGCTCCGGTGCGCTGTTTTCCTGCAATACTGCAGCCACGGTACAAGGCAGGCCGGCATGCAGCGCGATCTGCTTGAGGGTTTGGTAGCTCGTCAGCACGCCTGCTGCTCCCGGCGGCATCATGACCAGCGGCGTGGTGGCCGTGTGCGTGAGCAGCGGGCCGAGTACGCTGGCCGGGGCGTGAAGAACCAGCAGCCCGTAGGCGCGGAAATAGGGCAGCAACCCTTGCAGCGGAGCGGTGTCGGTTGCCCGGGCGATGCGCGCCAGTTCGGGCAGGCCTTGGGCGGCAGGGATGACAGCCAGGGACGAGGCGATGTCCCCCAGGTTCAGGCTTGCGCCCTCGTGCCACGGCGCCTGGCTGAGCAGGTGGTGAAGCCCCGGAGATGCCTCTGTCTCATAGGCCGTGCCATCCAGCACCACCACCGGGTAGCCCAGGCGCTGCAGACTGGCGCACAGTTGCCAGAGCACCTCCATGCCGGTTTCCGCTTGCCCGTGGCTGGCCACGGCCAGCACGCGCAATTCGGACTGCGGTGTGAAGCTGAGCAGGCCAGCACCCTGGTGAAAGCTGACGTCAAGCATCCACAAGCCCCCGTTCGGTCATGGTGTCGGGCGAGTGTGAGAAAAAGAAGTTCAGGTCGGTCGCCTTGGGGTCGAACGCTGACTTTGTCGGCGCGCGCATCGATGTGCTGATGAGCTGGTGCGCATCGGCCGTATCCCAGTCTTCGGGAACGCGCTGGCCATTGGTGATGCCGCGCAGCACCATCTGGTGGCGGATCAGTGCATCCATGGCGGGGCCCAGCTTGACGGCCTCGTCCACCTTCGAAAGGATGGCTTGCTGCGAGCCGCTGGTCTTGAAGGCGGTGAGCACATCGTCGAGCGTGTCGCCGTGGCATCCGGCGTTCAGAACCAGCAGGCGGTTGACGTTGGGCAGGTCCAGCACGTCCAGCATGTCGCGCTTGCGCGGATCGCGCGGAGCGACGCCCGTGGTGTCGATCAGCACCATCTTCTTGCCGCTGAGCAGCCCGAGCAAATCTTGCAGCGCTGCGCGGTCGTGGGCCAGGTGGGCCACGATGCCCAGCATGCGCCCATAGGTGCGCAGTTGCTCATGGGCGCCCACGCGATAGGTGTCCAGCGTGATCAGGCCTACGCTGCCAGGGCCGTGGATGCGTGCGCAATGGGCCGCAAGCTTGGCGGTGGTGGTCGTCTTGCCCACGCCGGTGGAGCCCACCAGCGCAAAAATGCCGCCTTCTTCATACAGCGGGGGCGCGTGCATGTCGGTCTTGAGGTTGCGCTCCAGCACCTCCATGAGCCAGCGCACCGATTCAGCTGCCGACATCTCTTCGGGCATGCGCTCCAGAATGGCTCGCGCCAGTGCCGGAGAGTAGCCGGCGCGGATCATCTTGAGCATCAGATTGGACTGGATCGGGTTTTGCCGTGCCTGGCCCAGCCATGACAGGGTGTTGAACCGGTCTTCGATCAGCTCCTTCATGGAGTGCAGTTCGTTCATCAGGCTTTGCTGGCCCGCCGACGATGCGGGGGCGGC
>NZ_QOZT01000082.1:0-17402 GCF_003345135.1 Acidovorax sp. BoFeN1 | reverse complement strand
GAGCAAGTGCGCGCCGTGGCCGCCGTGCTGGCCGCCAGCCCCGCGCCGCTCAGCCTGCCCGCCATCGAAGCGCGCTTCAAGGGCCGCGGCCCCTGGAAGAAAAGCCTGCCCACCCTCTTGCAAACCCTCGAAGCCCTGGGCCGCGCGCAGGCGGTGGCCACCGATGGCGAAGTGGCGTGGCGGGGGTGATGCAATCGCTCTTAATTCAATAGCTATCAGCGCTTACCCTTAAAGGGCTGGCGGCACTTTTTGCTGATAATTGGCCTGCCGGAGTGGAATCCCGGTCGCCCGGCGCGGGTCGAAGGTCTGCAACCCCCGGCGTGCACCGGATTCGACAAGCGCAGCCCAAGCGGTGCGCTGCACGAATCCAAGGCGCCATGGGCCTTTCACCCGGCGGGCAAATAGAAAAAAACCAAAGCCTTCGTTGCTACCATGCGCCATGGAATCCAACCCACCGATACCAGCCAGTGCAGCCCAGATTGAGGCGGCCCTGACCAACGCCCAGCGTTTGGAGGCAGTGCGCAGCACCGGTCTGCTCGACACCCTTCCCGAAGAAAGCTTTGACCGCCTGACCCGTCTGGCGGCCAAGCTTACAGGGGCGCCGGTGACCTTTGTGTCGCTGCTCGACTCGTGCCGCGACTTTTACAAAAGCGCCTATGGCCTGGGCGAGCCCCTCAGCACCACGCGCCAGCTGAGCGGGCGCACGTTTTGCCACTATCCCCTGGTGTCGGGCGAGCCGCTGGTGCTGGACGACGTTACCCAGTTGCCCGTTTACGGCGATGTTCCCACCGTGCAATCGCTGGGGGTGCGGGCGTATGCGGGCATTCCGCTGCGCACGGAAGATGGCGAGGTGCTGGGCAGTTTTTGCGCGGTGGATTTCAAGCCCAGGCAGTGGACCGAGCGCGACGTGGAAGTGCTTACCGAGCTGGCCTACTCGGCCATGCGCGAGCTGCGGCTGCGCAAGGCGCTGCAAGACGCCGAAACCCTCAACCAGCAGTTGCAGGCCCAGGTGCAGCAGGTGGATGCGTTGAACCGCGCGCTCAGCGAGCTGGCCACCACCGATGTTTTGACGGGCCTGAGCAATCGACGCGCCTTTGATCACCACCTGAAGCTGGAGCTGGGCATCGTGGACCGCAGGGACACGCCGCTGAGCCTGCTCGTGCTGGACGTGGACCACTTCAAGCGCATCAACGACACCCACGGCCACGAAACGGGCGACAAGGTGTTGCAGGCCATTGCCCAGGTGCTGGCCCGGTGCGCCAGGGCCATTGACATGATCGCCCGCGTGGGGGGCGAGGAGTTTGCCGTCATCCTGCCCAACACCAACGCCGGTGGCGCCCTGGAAGTGGCCCAGCGCATGCGCATCGCCGTGGCGCAGGCCCACTGTGCCGGGCATCAAGTAACCATCAGCGTGGGCAGCGCAACGCTGCAAAGCCACGAAGACGCCACCAGCCTGTTTTCGAGGGCAGACGCCGCGCTTTATGCGGCCAAGGCTGCCGGGCGCAACCGGATGGTCAGCGCTGCATAAACGGGTAGTTTGGGGGTGCGGTGCCCTTGCATCCGCCTCAGACCGGCGCCCCGAACAGCGCCCCCACGCCCGCCGTGATGGCCATGGCCAGCGCGCCCCAGAAGGTGACGCGCCAGGCCCCCACCAGCACGCCCGCGCCACCCGTGCGCGCGGCCACGCCGCCCAGCAGGGCCAAAAAAACCAGGGCGGTGCCGGCCACCCAATAAAGCAGGCTGCTGGCGGGCGCCACGGCGGCCACCACCAGGGGCAAGGCGGCACCGGCGGCAAAGGCGGCGGCCGAGGTAAGCGCGGCCTGCACCGGGCGGGCCGTCATGGCACTGGAGATTTCAAGTTCGTCGCGCGCATGGGCGCCCAGCGCGTCGTGCGCCATGAGTTGCTGGGCCACCTGCTGTGCCAGCGCGGCATCCAAGCCCCGGCCCACATAAATGCTGGCCAGCTCGCGCACCTCGGCGGCGGGATCGGCGGCCAGCTCGCGGCGCTCGCGTTCAAGGTCGGCTTTTTCGGTGTCGGCCTGCGAGTGCACCGACACATATTCGCCCGCCGCCATCGACATGGCCCCGGCCACCAGCCCGGCCACCGCCGTCATCAAGATTGTGGACTGGCTGGCCTGCGCCGCCGCCACGCCCACCACCAGGCTGGCGGTGGACACAATGCCGTCGTTGGCCCCCAGCACGGCGGCGCGCAGCCAGCCGATGCGGGTGGTGCGGTGGCGCTCAGGGTGCAGGCGGCGTGTGGCGGAGGACATGGCGAAGTCTTTGTGCGGGTGGTGAAGACTGGCAGGGTATGGGGCATTGGGGTGGGGAGTCAACCAAGCGGGGCGTTATGGACCGGAGACACCCGCGTTCTGAACATCCCGCTTTGCCCAACCAGATCGGCATGTTCTGCGGCAGAAATTACGCTTGGCTACGTGCGGATAAACTGAATCGCATTACCCACTACCCAGGACCCCCAATGAGAACCCTCATCGCAATGTTTATTTTTGCAGCCGCTACCACTGGCTGCGCTGTTTACACACCATCCGGCTCTGTAGTCGTGGACCCAAAGGGTTCGCACGATTCGGGCAAAGGCAAGTTTTGCCCTCCTGGCCAAGCGAAGAAGGGCAATTGTTAAGGATGTCCGGCACAACCCCAGCGAGTCGGTGGTAGTGCGGATCGGGATGGACCACAAGGCGTCTTTTGGAGACCAGTAGCTCGGCTATTGGCAACAAAAGCAACGCAGTGGACCGCCCGAGACCGCGCAATCACAGACCGCAGGGAGTTATGCAGGTCATCCTCAAGGGTTGCATACAGACATGCGCAGGCGCACCATCGCAATGCTCAAGGCCCCCAACCCCGCGCCGGGCTGGCTGGTGTGGCCGCTTGCCACGGCTCGGCATGGTGGAGGCTCTCATGAACCGCATGGTGTTGGGGCTGGGTCTTGCGTTGCTGGTGCCCTGCGCAGGGGCGCACGGTGCCGGGGCGCGGGCCCACCGCCGCACCGCGTTGCCCACGTCGTCGTTTACCAGCAAAACGCCGCGCAGGTGCACGAGCCGTGCCCACCCACATAGGCACCACTGGCCGACGTGCGCACACCGGCATTTTTGCCTGCGGTGCAACCCGCTTGGAGAATTTTCACCTTGGCACGCCCCGGCGCGGGTATCCACCGCTGCGCGGCGTGGCGGGGTTGCCCACCATGCACTCAGGTGTGCGGTTCGATAACATGCACGCGTTGGTTTTTCCCCTTTCGCAGGAGGTTGCGCATGGCAAAGATTCTGGTGGCAGCGCTGGCGAGCAAAGCCGACGCAAGCGTGTTTGAGGTGCCTTTTGAGACCCAGGCCGACCTGTGCTGGTATGAACTGCCCTACCGCCAGCAGGCCGAGGGTGACGCGCAGTGGTGCTTTGTGGACTACGAGGCCGATGCCACGTTCAAGATCTTCCGCGTCAAATACGCCACCCAGGCCGACATCAAGACTTTCAAGGTCAAATACCCAGAACAGGCGGGCTGGCGCAACAAGGCGCACCGGTTCTGTGGGCAAATCGGCTGAGGGACTGGCCTGTGCTTGGCGCTGAAGGCGATGGCCTCACCGGGTGAGGCCGCACCGCACATACGCCAGCGCCATCTCCATATTTCTCCCCAATGCGGGCCCCTGCCCTCACCCGCCCACGCAGGTCTGCACCTGCTCGCCCAAGCCCGTGCCGCCCAGGCGCATCACGTCGCCGGGCTTGAGGAACCAGGGCGCGGGCTTTTGGCCCAGGCCCACACCGGCGGGCGTGCCTGTCAGCACGATGTCGCCCGGCTCCAGCGTCATGAACTGGCTGACATACGACACCACGGTGGGCACACCAAAGATGAAGTTGCGCGTGTTGCCGTTTTGCACGCGCTGGCCGTTCACCTCCAGCCACAGGTCGATGGCGTGCGGGTCGGGCATCTCGTCGGCGGTTAGCAGCCACGGGCCGATGGGGGCGAAGGTGTCGTAGCTCTTGCCCTTGTCCCACTGGCCGCCACGCTCGGTCTGCCAGGCGCGCTCGGACACATCGTTGGCCAGCACGTAGCCCGCCACATGCTGCAGCGCAGCGGCTTCGCTGACGTGGCTGGCCCGGGTGCCGATGACGATGCCCAGTTCGACCTCCCAGTCGGTCTTGCGCGCGCCCGGTGGAATGCGCACCGCGTCGTTCGGGCCGCTCAGGGCGGTGATGGCTTTCATGAACAGCACGGGCTCGGCGGGCGCCTGCATACCGGCTTCGAGCGCGTGGTCGGCATAGTTCAACCCCACGCAAACGATCTTGCCCACACCCGCCACCGGGCAAGCCAGGCGCGGCGCACCCTGCACGGGAGGCAGGCGGCTGGCATCCAGGGCCGCCAGGGCCGACAAGGTGCGCGGGGCCAACTGAGCGGGGCCCAGTTCGGGCAACAGCATCGACAGATCGCGCAGCACGCCTTGCGCATCCAGCACGCCGGGGCGCTCGGCGCCGGGTTGGCCATAACGAACCAGTTTCATGGGTTGTCCTTGTGTGTCTTGGGTACCGTCCGGTCGCATGCCGCATGTCGCATGCGGGCGGGCGGCGGCGCGGCATCTATCCTAGTCCAGCGGCACGGTGCGGGTAGCTGCGACTTGCTGATGTGCACGCGCCTCACCCATCAGCATTCATGATGCCCCTGTCGCCGTTGGCGATGCCGGGGCCATGGGGCAGCAGGCCGGTGCGGCTTAACATGGTGGGCTTTTCCCGGCGCCTTGCCTGGCGGCCTGGAAACTCCTGTTTTGATAGCTGCTTGCGCTTATGGATATTGCGCTAGAGGCATATTTCTATCCAAAAACCCATGTCCGCGCCCTTGTACCCTGTTGACGATTCTCCATCGCGGCCCCAGCCGCGCAGCCCGGCCGATTTGTTCTGGTCGTTCACCTGGCTGGCGCTGCAGGGCTTTGGCGGCGTGCTGGCGGTGGTGCAGCGCGAGCTGGTCGAAAAAAAGCGCTGGATGACGGACGAGGAGTTCGTGGAAGACTGGGCGGTGGCCCAGATCATGCCGGGCCCCAATGTGGTGAATCTCTCGGTGATGATTGGAGACCGCTATTTCGGGCTGCGCGGTGCCATGGCGGCGCTGGCGGGCATGCTCGCGTTTCCACTGCTGCTGGTGCTGGCGGTGGCGTTGGTGTATGCGCAATTTGCCAGCCACCCGGCCGTGGCGGGCGCGCTGCGGGGCATGGGCGCCGTGGCTGCCGGGCTGATTGCGGGCACGGGCTTCAAGCTTGCGGCGGCGCTGCGCAATCACCCGCTGGGCCCCTGGCTGTGCGCCGCGCTGGCCGCCCTCACCTTCGCTGGCATGGCGCTGCTGCGCTGGCCGCTGGCCTGGGTGCTGCCCGCACTGGGCGGCGTGGCCTGCGTGCTGACGTGGCGAAAGATTGCGCCATGAACCACGCCATTGCACTGCAGCCGCTGGACTGGCTGAATCTGTTTTTCTATTACATCTCGATCTCGCTGCTGGCCGTGGGCGGCGCCATTGCCACCGCGCCCGACATGCACCGCTTTCTGGTGGAGCGCCAGGGCTGGCTGACCGATCTGCAATTCAACGCCTCCATTGCCATCGCCCAGGCGGCGCCGGGGCCCAATGTGCTGTTCATTGCGCTGCTGGGCTGGAATGTGGGCATCAACGCGGGCGGCGCCGGGCCGGCAGGCTGGGCCAGCGGCGTTTTGGGCATGGTGCTGAGCATGGTCGGCATCATGTTGCCCAGCACCACGCTCACCTGGCTGGCTACCCGCTGGGGCCACCGCAACCGCGAGCGGCGCGGCGTGCGCGCCTTCAAGCAGGGCATGGCGCCGGTGGTGATTGGCCTGCTGCTGGCCACCGCCTGGCTGCTGGGCAGCGCCCACGGCAACCCTGCCACCGACTGGCCGCTGTGGCTGCTGACGGCGGTGTGCGCGCTGCTGGTGTGGCGCACGCGCCTGCACCTGCTGTGGCTGCTGGGCGCGGGGGCGCTGCTGGGGGCGCTGGGGCTGGGTGTAAGTGCCTGTTCTAAGTGCTCAACGGCTGCGGGGCCGTGGGTTTGTTGACGCTGCGTTGGCGCGGCTGGGGCCTATTCCGGGAGTGTATTGGCGTGTTGTTGCCGCACCTGCGCTGGCCGCCCGGGATTGATCCAGCACAGTAAATGCTGCTTTTTTGTGCACCACCTGCCCGCCTGAACGTATGCTGCGCTGCTAATACATTCAGCAACAATTTGCCCACCGGGCAGCAGCAGGGAGACAGGCTGATGGAGGCACAAGCCAGCATTCTGGTAGTGGACGATTCACCTGAAAACCTGCAGGTGATGGCGGCCGTTCTGAAAGAGCATTACAAGGTGCGGGTGGCCATCAACGGCGAACGTGCGCTTGCGCTGGCCGCGGCGCCCGAGCCCCCGGACCTGATCCTGCTCGATGTGATGATGCCCGGCATGGACGGCTACGAAGTCTGCTCCCGCCTCAAGAGCAACCCTGCCACGGCGGGCATTCCGGTGCTGTTTGTCTCTTCGTGCGACGAGGAAGAAGACGAGGCGCGGGGCCTGTCGGTGGGGGCCATCGACTACATCATCAAGCCCATCCGGCCCTCCATCGTGCAGGCGCGCGTGCGCAACCACATCGAGCTCAAGCGCAGCCGTGACCTGCTGCAGCGCCTGACCACGCAAGACCACCTCACCGGCATCAGCAACCGGCGCCGGTTTGACGATTACCTGGAGATGGAATGGCGCCGCGCGGCACGAGAGCACGCACCCATTTCGCTGATCAGCATCGACATCGACCACTTCAAGGCCTACAACGACCACTATGGTCACCCGGGCGGCGACCAGTGTCTGATCCAGGTGGCGCACACGCTGGCCGGCTGCATCACGCGCCCCACCGATCTGGTGGCCCGTTGCGGTGGCGAGGAGTTTGCCTGCGTACTGCCCAACACCGACAGCGCAGGCGCCAGCAACCTGGCAGAGATGATGCGCAAGGGCGTGCTGGAGCGTGCACCGGAACACGCAGGCTCGGCCACGCACAGCCATGTGACCATCAGCCTGGGCGTAGCCACCATGGTGCCCGGGGTTGACGAGCCCGTGCAGAAGCTGGTGGACCTGGCCGACGCCGCCCTCTACGAAGCCAAGAGCGCCGGCCGCAACCGTTTCGTCGTCAAGCAGCGCTGAACGGTGCGCCAGCGCCTGCCTGCGCCTGCCGGATGAGGGCCAGCGCAGCCTCGAAGTCGTAACCCTCGATCGCCTGACCGATGGCAGCATGCTGCAACGGAAAGGCAGCCGCCAGCAGCCCGGGCTCCCTGGCCACCAGGTCGATCGAATCCGGGTCCCCCTCGCCCAGCAGGCCCACCAGCTTTTCTGTGAACACCTGCAGCTGATGCGCGTCCTGCGCACCTGCCTGGGGTGCGGGCTCGGCGGGCGTCACAAGGGCGGCCGCCAGCCCGGCCAGTAGGGGCTCCAGCGCATGGGCTACCCCTTCTACCAGCGCATCCACCTGTTGCGCGGTGGCATGGCTGCGGCAGGCGCGCTCCAGTTCGGCGGCCGCTGCCTGCACGGCGCGTGCGCCAATGCTGCCGGCCACCGATTTGAGCGTGTGCGCCAGGCGCTCGGGCGCAGTGGCGTCTCCCTGCGACTGCGCCGCCCGGAAGGACGCCACAAAACCCGACTGCCCTGCATGGAACTTGCGCAGCAGTGAGCGGTACAAGGTCTCGTTGTGCATGGTGGTGGTCAACCCGGCTGCCACATCGATGCCCGGCAGGGCCGGGAAGCCCTGAGCGACCGCCGCAACCGCAGCCGATGCCGCCGAACCCCACTGAGGCGCACGTTGCGGCATCTCCTTGCCAGCAGGTGCCCCCCTGCCCACCCAGCGGGCAATGGTGCTGAACATGCCGCCCACGTCCAGAGGCTTGGCGATGTAATCGTTCATGCCGATGGACAGGGCGCGTTCGCGGTCTCCGGCCATGGCGTTGGCCGTCATGGCAATCACCGGCAGATCCTGCAGGGCCGCGTTGGCGCGGATGTGCCGTGTGGCCTCGTAGCCGTCCATCACCGGCATCTGGCAGTCCATCAGCACACAGTCAAAACGGGCGTCATGCGCCAGCAGGTCCAGCGCCTCACGGCCGTTGGTGGCGAGCTCCACATCCACCCCGGCATGGCGCAGCAGCTCCAGCGCGAGTTCCTGGTTGAGTTCGTTGTCTTCCACCAGCAGCAGGCGCTTGCCGGCAAGCTGGTGCATGGCGTTCTGGCTGTCTTGCCCCATGAGCCCGGTGCGATGCTCGGTGAGGCCCTTGCGGTCGATGGCCGCGCCAATGGCATCGAGCAGCTGGTTGGCCATGACGGGCTTGGTCAGCACCGAACGCAAGGCGACGCCTTGGCGCTCGGCCTCATCGAGCGCCTCTTCCCGGCCATAGGCCGTGACCATGATGGTGGCAGGCACATGGAACAGCTGCCTGTCATGCATGTGGCGCAGGGTTTCAATGCCGTCCATCTCGGGCATCTTCCAGTCAATCAGCACCAGGTCGTAGGGCTGGCTTTGCTGCGCTGCCCGGGTCACGGCCTCCAGGGCTGCGCGGCCATCGGTCGCGGTATGCACCTGCAAGCCCAGGCTTTGCGCAATGCCAGCGGTGATCTCGCGGGCACAGGCGTTGTCATCCACCACCAGCACGCGCATGTTCTGCAGGGCGTTGCGTTCCAGCCTGCGGGGGGCCTCTGCCGTGTTCTGCAGGCCGAACCGCGCCGTGAAGTGGAATTCGGACCCCTTGCCCGCTTCGCTGCAAACCCAGATTCGCCCGCCCATTTGCTCCACCAGCGCCCGGGAGATGGCCAGCCCCAGGCCGGTGCCGCCATACCGGCGCGTGGTGGAGCTGTCGGCCTGGCTGAACGGCTGGAACAGTTTGTCGCACTGCTCGGGGGTCATGCCAATACCGGTGTCGCGCACCCAGAAGTGCAGCTCAATGCCATGGTCATCACCCAGGGTTTTTTCAATACCAATGACCACCTCGCCGTGCTCGGTGAACTTGACGGCGTTGTTGCCCAGGTTGACCAGAATCTGCCCCAGGCGCAGCGGGTCACCCACCAGGTCTTGCGGAATGTCGGGCGGCACGTTGAACAGCAGCTCCAGCCCTTTGTCCTCGGTCTTGATTCCAATCAGGTTGGAGAGGTGCTCCATCACCTCGTCCAGCCGGAACCCGGTCTGCTCGATCACCATCTTGCCCGCCTCGACCTTGGAAAAATCAAGGATGTCGTTGATGATGCCCAGCAGGCTGACGGCGGAGCGGTGTGCCTTTTCGACATAGTTGCGCTGGCGCGCGTCGAGCGGCGTCTGCAGCGCCAAATGTGACATGCCGATGATGGCGTTCATCGGCGTGCGGATCTCGTGGCTCATGTTGGCCAGAAAATCACTCTTGGCCTTGACGGCCTCTTCGGCCACACGCCGGGCCTCGGCCATGGCCCGCTCGGCGGCCTTGCGTTCGGCAATGTCCTCGAACACCCAGATGGTCACCTGGCGATGGTCGGCGGCATGGATGGCGCGGCCAGAGACCTGCGCCACGAAGGTGCCCCCGTCCTTGCGCGCAAACTCCCACTCCACGTTCACATCTTTGCCCAAGGCCAGCAAGGGCCCCACCGTGGCGCCAAATTCGCCATAATTTTCGGGGGAATGGTAGATGCTGCTCCCCGGCTGCCCGATCAGCTCTTCGGGCTGATAGCCCAGGTATTCGCCCATGCGCAGATTCACCCGCAAGATCACGCCGTCGGCCGTGTAGATGATGCCGTTGGGGGCGTTGTCAAAAATCATCTGCTGCTCGGCCAGCAGGTTGCGGTTGTAGGCCTCGCTGTCGCGCAGGCTGGCCTCGGCGGCTTTTTGCTCGGTGATGTCCTGGTTGATCCCCACCAGCCTGCGCGGGCAGCCGTCCGCCCCGCGCAGAGCGGCATGGCCAATGTCGAGAATCCAGCGCCAGTCGCCCTGCGCGCTGCGCATGCGAAAGGTTTCGGTGTGGTCGGGGGACTCGTTGCGCAGAAAGCTGCGCAAGCGGGCCTGAACCCGCGCCCGGTCGTCGGGGTGGATCAGGTCTTCCCAGCAGGCCATGTGGGTCGGGTAGCGGGCCAGCAGGGCGTCTTTTTCGTAGCCCAGCATTTCGGCCCAGATGTCATTGACGGCCACCTCCACGATCTGGTGGTTTTCATCAATGGTGCAGTCGTACATGCCCAGATTGGCACCACGCAGCGCCAGGTTCAGGCGCTCTTCACTGCGTGCGATGCGCTGCTCAACGATCTGGCGTTCGGTAATGTCATACAGCCAGGACACCAAATGGCGGCCATCGGAAAAGTCGAGCAATATGGACGACAGCAGCACCGTGATGGGCGTGCCATCGGTGCGCACAAAGTCGGCCTGGTAGCCTTTGACCGAGCCATCGCGGCGCAGCAGTTCCATGAACCGCTCGCGGTCTGACGGGTTGCGCCAGGAGCGGCTGGCATGGTGCGTGGCCAGGTTTTCGGGCCGCACGCCCAGCATTTCGGCGTGCTGGCGGTTGGCAAAAACCAGTCGCCCGTCTTCGGTGCCAATGATCACGCCCACCGGGCTGTTTTCAAGGATGCGGCGCAGGCGTTCTTCGTTCTCCTGGCGGTCGCGTTCCAGCTTTTTGCGATCGGTAATGTCTTCATACACCCACACCGCCGAGCGCTCGAACCCCGGTATGTTGATGCCCTGCCCCGACACCATGGCCACGAACACCGAGCCGTCGTCGCGCTCAAAACTCCATTCGGTCCGCACTTCCTTGCCGACACTCAGCAGCGGCGCAGCAATCTCGGCAAAGGCACGATAGCCTTCGTCGGTGCGAAACATGCGCCGGGACACGGGCTGCCCGATGACATCCTCGCGCTGGAGCCCCATGTTTTCACACAGCCGCTTGTTGACGCGCAGGATGATGCCGTCGGCAGTGAAGCAGATACCGTTGGGTGCGTTTTCAAAGATCACCTGCTGCTCTTCGAGCAGTTTGCGGATCTCGGCTTGCTGGCTATCGATCTCCTGCCGGGCACGCCGCTTTTCAGAGACATCCTCCACTGTAAAGCGCAGCAGGATGCGCCCGCCACAGTCAAAGGCCATGAGGTTGACCTCGGCATCGAAAATATCCCCGTTGGCCCGGCGGGCGCGCCACAGGAAGTTGGCTATGCCATGCTCAAAAATGGAGCGCGTGATCTCGGCCCCCGCCGTCTGGGTGTCGGTGCCGTCGTACTGGACGTCGGCAGAAAAATCCAGCGGCATCTTGCCCAGCACCTGCTCTCGCTGGGTAAAGCCATAGATGCGCACGGCCGCCATGTTGCAGTCAACAATGCCGACGGCCGGATCAATGATGACGATGGGCACGGGCGAGTCCTGATAGACGCGCTTGTTGTAGGCCGCACTCTGGGCCAGGGTGGCCTGTGCCTTTTCGCAAGCGAGCCGGCTCTCTTCGAGCGTATCCCTGAGTGCCTGGTTTTCCTGCGCCAGGGCTTGCAGCTCGTGCCGCACATCGGTACCGGATTGCGGCAAATCAGACAGCTCCATGGACTCTCCTGTGGCGTGCCTCGGCAAGGAAGTCTCCGAAATGGCGCTCCCTGGCCGCGGTCAGCGGCCAGTATCGACAGCCCCGTCACAAGCGTCAATGCCAAGTACGGTGCGCCCTCGCCCCATGCCCGCACTGATTGAGCTAACGCAAGGCCCGACCGGGCACGCCTGTCTCTCCGGCGCCGGTGCCGGGAGCAACGCCGGTTCGCGCACGGCGCAATCTGTGGTGGTGGTGGCGGTGTTGTTGCCTGCTCAATGCGCTTCTGACAGCAACGCGGGCAGCACCTGGGCTGCAGTGCCGCGCAGCGCTTCGTGCGCCACGGCATCAAGTTCGGTTGGCTGCGGGTTGACGATGACCACCCGAGCCCCGGCATCGCGGGCGATGCGCGCCAGGCCCGCGGCGGGGTACACCGCGCCCGCCGTGCCCACCACCAGCATCAGGTCGCAGACGCGGGCGGCCTGCTGGGCGGCTTCCAGCGTGGCATACGGCAGCGGCTCGCCAAACCACACCACACCTGGCCGCAACAGGTTGCCGCAACGGTCGCAATATGGCGGGTGGCCAGCCACGGCATGGTCGATATGGCAGCAATTGCGCGGGGTGTCGAGCCAGCGGTCGGCAAAGATGTCGCCATGCAGGCACAGCACGCCGGTGCTGCCCGCACGCTGGTGCAGGCCGTCTACGTTCTGGGTAATCAACGTGATGCGCCCGGGGTGCCGCTGCTGGAACTGCGCCAGCGCCACATGACCGGCATTGGGCTGCGAGGCAGCCAGCAGGCCACGCCGGTGCTGGTACCAGTCCCATACGCGCCGGGGGTGGGCACGAAAGCCCTCTTCGGTTGCCATGTCTTCGGGGCGAAACTGGGCCCAGTAGCCGGTTTGCGCCTCACGGAAGGTGGGCACGCCGGATTCGGCACTGATGCCCGCCCCGGTCAGCACGGCAACATGCCGCGCCTGCTCAACCCACGTTGTGGCGGTGTCGAGCAAGGCGCCCTCTTCCATCTTCTAGGAGGACTTGCGGCTCAAGACCGCTGGCGCAGCGCCTCGTACAGGCACACGCCGCTGGCCACCGAGACGTTCAGGCTTTCTACCGCGCCCTTCATGGGAATGCTGACGAGTGCGTCGCAGGTTTTGCGCGTGAGCTGGCGCATCCCGTCGCCCTCTGCGCCCAGCACCAGCGCCACGGGGCCTTTCAAATCCGCCTGGTAGATGGTTTGCGGCGCGTCGTCGCTGGTGCCAATGATCCAGATGTTGCGCTCCTTGAGCTCGTTCAGGGTGCGCGCCAGGTTGGTCACCATGAAGTACGGCACGGTCTCGGCCGCGCCGCTGGCCACCTTGGCCACGGTGGCGTTGACGCCCACTGCGTGGTCCTTGGGGGCGATCACCGCATGGGCTCCCGCACCATCGGCCACGCGCAGGCAGGCGCCCAGGTTGTGCGGGTCGGTCACGCCATCAAGCACCAGCAGCAGGGGCTGCTCGATGCCGGCGGCTTCGAGGTTTTCAAGCAGCTCGTCGAGCGAGGTGACCTGCGCCACGGGCTCCACGCGCGCCGCGACGCCCTGGTGGCCATGGCTGCCGGCCAGCTTGGCAATGCGCACGCTGTCGGCCTCGATCAGGCGGGCACCGGCCTCGCGGGCACGGTCGAGAAACTGGCGCATGCGGGCATCGCGCCGCGTCACCTCGTAATAAATCTCGATGATGGATTTCGGCGCGGTCTTCAGACGCACACCCACGGCGTGAAAGCCGAAGAGAACTTTGGGGCTGGACATGGGGGGATTATCCGGGCATTGCCGGCGCCCCCAGAGTTGCACCCTTCAGGCAACGGGCCATACAAGTGCATCGAGAGGCAACGGGGTTGCGCAAAGGGCTTGCTCTCAAGCGCCTAAAATCGCGGTCTTCCATTTAGCGATCTGCTGGACGGCGCTGCTTTTGCGTGCCGTTTTTGCTACCCATGTGGCTTTACGGGTTGGACTTTTTCCAACCCCCTTGATTGATGGCCCGCCGCGGTTTTGTGCACATGTTGCCGCGGCCACTGGCCTGTTTTACCTTTGTTCAATACCATGATTTTTAACCCGCTTCGCTGGGCACAGCGCACGAGCCTGGTCACACAAATTGTGATCGCCATGATTGCAGGCATCGCGCTGGCCGTGTTGTTTCCGGCTGCCACACCCAAGGTGGCCATTTTGGGCACGCTGTTCATTTCAGCCCTCAAGGCCGTGGCACCTGTGCTGGTGTTCATTTTGGTGATTGCCGCCATCAGCAACCACAAGCCCGGCGAAGCCACCCACGTGCGCCCGGTGCTCTTTTTGTATCTGGTGGGCACACTGGTGGCGTCCGTGGTGGGCGTTACGGCCAGTCTGTGGTTTCCGTCCACGCTGGTGCTGCAAGCCCCGGCGCAGGCGGCTAACGCCCCCATGCACATCCAGGATGTGCTGCTGACGCTGCTCATGAACGTGGTGGACAACCCTGTGCGGGCGCTGATGAATGCCAACTACATCGGCATCCTGGCCTGGGCGGTGGGCTTTGGCATGGCCATGCGCCACGCCAGCGCGGGCACCCGCACCGTCATGCACGACTTGTCGGCCGGCATCACGGTCATCATCCAGGTGGTGATCCGCTTTGCACCACTGGGCATTTTTGGCCTGGTGGCCAGCACCTTTGCCGAAGCCGGCGCGCAGGCGCTGTGGGGCTATGCGCACCTGCTGGCCGTGTTGCTGGGCTGCATGGTGTTTGTGGCGCTGGTGGTCAATCCGCTCATCGTGTTCCTGGCGCTGCGCATCAATCCGTATCCGCTGGTGTTTACCTGCCTGCGCGAGAGCGGCGTGACGGCGTTTTTCACGCGCAGCTCGGCGGCCAATATCCCCATCAACCTGGCGCTGGCAAAGCGCCTGAACCTGAACGAGGACACCTACAGCATCGCCATTCCGCTGGGAGCCACCATCAACATGGCTGGTGCGGCCATCACCATCAGCGTGCTGTCGCTGGCGGCAGTGCACACGCTGGGCATTGCGGTCGAAGTGCCCACCGCCCTGCTGTTGTGCGTGGTGGCGGCCGTCTGTGCCTGCGGTGCTTCGGGCGTGGCCGGTGGATCGCTGCTGCTCATTCCGCTGGCGTGCAGCCTGTTTGGCATCAGCAACGATGTCGCCATGCAGGTGGTGGCCATCGGTTTCATCATCGGCATCCTGCAGGACTCGGCCGAAACGGCGCTCAATTCATCGACCGATGTGCTCTTCACGGCCGTGGCATGCCGCTGGGCAGAACCACAGCCCCCGTCAGCGCGCTAAAACGTTACCGGACACCGACCGGGTCAGGTGCTGACCCGGCCTGCCTCGATGCTGATAAGGCGGTCGCAGCGCTGGGCAATGGCCCGATCGTGCGTGACCAGCACCAGCGTGGTGCCGTGCTCGCGGTTGAGGTCAAACATCAGCTGCATGATGGTTTCGCCGGTGGCGAAGTCCAGGCTGCCGGTGGGCTCGTCGGCCAGCAGCACGGCGGGCTGCATCACAAAAGCACGTGCCAGCGCCACGCGCTGCTGCTCGCCACCGCTCAGCACCTTGGGGTAATGCCCCAGGCGCTGACCCAGCCCGACATGCTTGAGCATCTCGGTGGCCGCCTTGCGGGCATCGCTGCGGTCGGCCAGTTCGAGCGGCAGCATGACGTTTTCAAGTGCTGTGAGGTTGCCCATCAGCTGAAAACTCTGAAACACGAAACCCACCTTTTGCGCACGCAGCGCGGCCCGGCCGTCTTCACTCAGCGCAAACAGATCCTGGCCGTCAAGCCGCACGGTGCCGCGCGTAGGCGTATCAAGGCCCGCAATGATGGACAGCAGCGTGCTTTTTCCAGAGCCGGACGCGCCAACAATGGCCACGGTTTCCCCAGACTCCAGGCGGAAATCGATATCACGCAGAATGTCCAGTGTGCCGGTGGAATCCGTCACCGACTTGAATACATGCTCGACCGCAATAATGGGTTTGGCTGGTGACTGGGTAGGTTCGGACATGAAAGGTTTTTTATTTTGATTTGCGATCTGCATCGACGCCACTTTATCCTGACCGCTGCAGCCGGCGCGCTGGCGGGGCTTTATGCCCCGGCAGCGATGGCGCAAAAGCCTGCCCCGGTGCGACCACAGGTCATTCTGGTGCTGGGCGATTCCCTCAGCGCCGAATATGGCCTGCCGCGCGGAACGGGTTGGGTGGCACTGCTGGAAAAGCGCCTGGCGCAGGAAGAGATAGCCGCCACTGTGGTGAACGCCAGCGTGAGCGGAGAAACCACGTCCGGCGGGCGCTCCCGCCTTGCGGCGCTGCTGACGCAGCACCAACCCAGCCAGGTGGTGATCGAGCTGGGCGGCAATGATGCCCTGCGGGGCCTGCCACTGAAAAATACCGAAGAAAACCTGACGTGGATGGTGCAGACGGCCCAGAAATCAGGAGCCAAGGTACTACTCGTGGGGATGCAGGTGCCCCCCAATTACGGAACCGACTATGCCAACCGCTTTGCGGCCACCTTTACAACCGTGGCCAAGGCGCGCAAGGTGGGAGTGGTGCCGTTTTTCCTCAAGGGCGTGGCCGATGGCCCCGACCCGACCCGCCTGTTCCAGCCAGACCGCATCCACCCGCGCGCCGAGGCGCATCCGCAGATGCTGGCCAATGTGTGGCCGGAACTCCAGAAGCTCTTGCGTTAAAGAGCCCCGGGGGAAATCAACTGCCGGTTGACTCCGATGGGTTTGCAGGTGCGGGAGACGCAAAAGCGGCGGGGCCGTCGGTGGGCTGCCCATCTTGCGGCTCGTCAGGCCGGCGGTGAGTTTTGGCTTTGAGCTTCTCTTCCTTTTTTTTCTTTTTGGCGAGTTCGCGCTGGCGCTTTTCGTATCCGTAGTTGGGTGTTGCCAAGGTATTTGCTTCCTAAAGTAGGGGCCCACTGTAACAGCTTGCCCCTGGAGGCGGGCCCAGACCGCGCTTCACTGCTTGGGGGAAACCGCTGCGCGGTAGGCGTGCCAGCTGGCGTGGCCCAGCACCGGCCCGGCCAGCAACAGGCCCGCCCCCCAGAACCACAGTGACACCACCACGATGAGGGTGATCAACAAACCCCACAGCAGCATGACGGCGGGGTTTTCCAGCACCACCCGCATACTGGTGATGCCTGCGGTCAGCGCATCGGTATCACGGTCCAGGATCATGGGAATGGAGACCACCGAGGTCGAGAAAACCAGCGCTGCAAAAGCACCCCCCACCGCCATGTAGACGCCGACAAATCCCCAGTTCTGGGGGTTGAAGATGGCCGCCATCACCCCTGTGGTAGAGGGCATTCCGGTATTGAAAAACACCGCAAACACCACCAGCGACGCCCGGCCCCACAGCAACTCCAGCACCACCAGCACGAGCACCAGCATGCCCATGCTGCCCATGTGCTTGTCCCAGCAGGTGATGGACTGCCCCAGATCGGGCGCCTGGCCAGCCTCGCGGCGCCGACTGGTGTCATAAAGGCCCATGGCCAGAAACGGCCCTACCAACAGGCACCCACTGGCCAGCGACATGGTGTATTCGGGCCGTGTGCGAAACACCCAGCCCAACACCAGCGCCATGCACCAGAAACATGCTCCATAAAACAGGGCGATGCCGGGCGCGGCCACCACATCCTGAAGGCCCTTGCGCAGCCAGCGAAAGGGATCTGCGAGGCGCAGGGGATTAAGTGCGATCGCCACGGCGGCGGCGGGCGGGACTTGGGCGGCAGGAGGTGCGGACATGGCAGTGATGGAGGTAATGGCAGAAGGTGCAAGAGGGTTTATGGGGACGACGGACACACCGTCCGTTGACACATATCAACACCCTAAGCCACCTGACCGCCACGCGCCACTGAGGAAACTACCACCCCTCAGC
>NZ_QOZT01000081.1:0-17450 GCF_003345135.1 Acidovorax sp. BoFeN1 | reverse complement strand
GTCCTGGGGTGCTGGCGGCCTGGGTGCGGGGGCCGACACTGCGGCGACACCGCGTGCCGTGCGGGAACAACGCGCAGCCGCTCCGGGCGGCGCCCCCGCACCCAGGCCGCCAGCACCCCAGGACGGCAGCCCCACGCCCGCATTGGTCCTGCACGCAGCGCAGGCGCTGTACCCTACGGCCGATCCGGCGCAAACGCCTGCCGGGCTGGGCGCCGGATGGCTGGTGGTTGCCGAGAGCCTCTCGCCCACGGAGCCCCTGGCGGGCGACGCGGGCCGCCTGCTGGACAACATGCTGCGGGCCATGCAACTGCACCGCCACCCCCGCGTGTTTCTGGCGGCGCTGGAGCGCCCGCAGGCCGGCAACGCAACCAATGCCCTTGAGATCGCTCCGGCACTGAATGAGATGGTGGCCACCCTGCGCCCCGCCATGGTGCTGGTGCTGGGCCATGTGGCAGCCCGAGCGGCGCTGGGACGTACCGAGCCCCTGGGCCGCCTGCGTGCCGAGCTGCACCAGCTGGCGGGCTGCCCGGCCATCGTCACCTACGACCCCGCATTTTTGCTGCGCTCCCAAGGCAACAAGGGGGCTGCCTGGGCCGATCTGTGCCGCGCACTGGCACTGGTGCACGCCAGCGCCGTCCACCCCTGAAGCCCGCCCGGCGCCATGCCCCGCAGCGCACGGGCGCCTTCAACCCAATGCCATAATCCGCGGCGTGAACTTTTGATGGAGACAGTTCCTTGGAAACCTACCCGAGTTGGTAGCTTTCAGCTCCCGGCCTGCCGTGGGGTTGAAAGCACCCCATACCCATTGCAGACGCCATATAACCAGGGAGTGAGCCCATGCTCAACATCTTCACGCTTGCCAATGGCCGGCTGTTTCAGGAAGAGATCGAATCGCTGGAGGAGCTGACCCGCTTCCAGCCCATCTGGGTGGATCTGGAAAACCCCACGGTCGAAGAAAAGCGCTGGATCAAACAGCACTACGGCCTGTCCATCCCCGAAGACGCGATGGACGAGGACATTGAGGAATCCGCCCGCTTCTACGAAGAAGACAACGGCGATCTGCACATTCGCAGCGACTTTCTCATTGACGACAACGAGCAGCCGCGCTCGGTGCGCGTGGCCTTCATCCTGAACCTGACCAACCCCGACCTGAAAAGCAAAGGTGTTCTGTTCTCCATCCACGATGAAGACGTGCCCGTTTTCCGCCTGCTGCGCATGCGCGCGCGCCGGGCACCCGGACTGATCGAGGACGCCAAGGAAGTGCTGCTGGCGCTGTTTGACGCCGATGCAGAGTACTCGGCCGACACGCTGGAGAACATTTACGACGAGCTGGAAAAGGTGAGCAAGCAGGTGCTGGCCGGTGACGTGACCGACACCCGCGCCGGTGAAGTGCTGGGCGCCATCGCCCGCCAGGAAGACTTGAACGGCCGCATCCGCCGCAACGTGATGGACACGCGCCGCGCCGTCAGCTTCATGATGCGCAGCAAGATGCTCAACTCCAACCAGTTCGAGGAAGCGCGGCAGATTCTGCGCGACATCGAGTCGCTGGACAGCCACACGGCCTTTTTGTTCGACAAGATCAACTTTTTGATGGACGCCACGGTCGGTTTCATCAACATCAACCAGAACAAGATCATCAAGATCTTCTCGGTGGCCAGTGTGGCGCTGCTGCCGCCCACGCTGATTGCCAGCGTGTACGGCATGAACTTTCAGCACATGCCCGAGCTGGCCAAGGAGTGGGGCTACCCCTACGCGCTGCTGCTGATGCTGGCCAGCGCGCTGGGCCCCATGTGGTACTTCCGCAAGCGCGGCTGGTTGAAGTAGCCCCCCTGTGGCGCTGCGCGCCTTCCCCCCCGAGGGGGGACGCCTCCAGCGGCCCGGCGAAGCCGGTTCCGCGGTGGCGCTGGCCTAGGGTCCGCCAGTTTTTACGGGCAGTCAGCTTTGCTGATGGCGTTTATTGATCACGCGCTGGTGGTCATCACTTTCAACGGTCGTGCTCCAGTGATCTGAGGCGCCTGCCAGTCAAATACTAGCCAAATAGGCCGCTAGCGCTTATCAGCAAAGCGCTGACAGCTATTAATTTCATAGTTTTTGTAGAAACGTCTGCACCATGTGATCGGCGTAGCGGCTGGCAACGGTCTGCACAAACAGCGCAAAGTCGCCATGCGCGGCGTCGTCGGCGCGGTCGGAGATGGTGCGCACTGCCGCAAACGGCACGCCATAGTCCAGGCACACCTGGGCCACGGCGGCGCCCTCCATTTCTACGGCCAGCACGTCGTGGCCCGCTTCGCGCAGCGCGGTGCGCAGCCGGTCGGACTCGTGCGCGGCCGAGACAAAGCGGTCGCCGCTGGCCATCAGGCCATGGTGCACCTGCTGGGCAGTGTGGCCATTATTTGGATCAAATAGGCCCTCAGCGCTTACCAAACAAGCGCGAGCAGCTTCCAAAAGAAGAGCAGACAAAGCCACATCGCAGGCCAGCCGTGCACGCGCGTAGCCCGGCAGCTCCCAGCGCGGGAACAGCGGCGAGGCGTCCATGTCGTGCTGCACATAGTCCTGCGCCACCACCACATCGCCCACGCGCACACCATCACCCACGCCACCGGCCACACCGGTGAACACGATGCGGGCCGCAGCAAACCGCTCGATCAGCGCCGTGGCCGTGGTGGCGGCCGCCACCTTGCCGATGCCCGAGAGCGCCAGCACCACGCTTTTGCCGTGCAGCATCCCCGTCCAGAAAACACGCCCCGCGTGCACCCTGCGCTGCGGCGCCTGCAACAGGGCGACAAGGCTGGATTGTTCTTCGGGAAGAGCGCTGAGGATGGCGGTGGTCATAGGCCCCATTATTTCTGCATAAAAAAACCCTGGGCTGTCAGGCACCAGGGTCTGGCGGCCGCACGAAGCGGCCAGAAAAACTCAGTTCCCGTTGTGCACGCCATCCACGCCGTGAGCGTGGTGGCCTGCAAACAGGCGACGCGGGAAGATCACGCAGACCTCCTCGCGTTGGCTGGCGGCAAAAACGCGTTACTTCTTGTCGCGCAGTTCGCGCCGCAGGATTTTCCCGACGGGAGTCTTGGGCAGCTCGGTACGGAACTCGATCACCTTGGGCTGCTTGTAGCCCGTGAGTTCATGGCGGCAGTATTCGCGCACATCGGCTTCGGTGAGGTCTTCCGACCTCTTGACGATCACCAGCTTGACGGCCTCGCCCGATTTTTCGTCGGGCACGCCCACTACGGCGCATTCCAGAACGCCAGGGCAGTTGGCCACCACCTCTTCGACCTCGTTCGGATACACGTTGAAGCCGCTGACCAGCACCATGTCCTTTTTGCGGTCAACGATCTTGAAGTAGCCGCGCTCGTCCACAACGCCGATGTCGCCCGACTTGAAATAGCCGTCTTCGGTCATGACCTTGGCGGTTTCGTCGGGGCGCTGCCAGTAGCCCGCCATCACCTGGGGTCCCTTGATGGCAATTTCGCCGGGCTGACCGAGGGTGGTGACCTCGTGGCCTTCGTCATCGAGCAGCTTCATGTAGGTGTTGGGCAAGGGCACACCGATGGTGCCGGTGAACTCTTTGGCGGTCACCGGGTTGCAACTGGCCGAGGGGCTGGTTTCCGACAGACCGTAGCCCTCGCAGATCGGGCAGCCCGTTTTTTCGAGCCACAGTTTGGCCACCGCACCTTGCACGGCCATGCCCCCGCCCACGGAAACCTTGAGGTTCTTCCAGTTGACGGTGTTGAAGTCGGGGTGGTTGGCCAGCCCGTTGAACAGCGTGTTCACGGCCGGAAAGCTGTGGAAGGTGTGCTTGGACAGCTCTTTGAGCACGGCAGGCAGGTCGCGCGGATTGGGGATCAGGATGGTTTTGCCGCCCGTGCGCATGGACAGCATCATGTTCACGGTGAACGCGAAGATGTGGTACAGCGGCAGCGCGCAGATGCTGGTGGGTTGCTCACCCTCGGGCACCTTGGTCATCACCGGGTCGTTCCAGGCCTCTGACTGCAGCACATTGGCGATCACGTTGCGGTGCAGCAGGATGGCGCCCTTGCTCACGCCAGTGGTGCCGCCGGTGTATTGCAGCAGCGCAATGTCGTCGGGCTTGATGTCGGGTTTCTTGAACGCACCGCGTGCGCCCTGCGCCACTGCATCATTGAAACGCACGGCGCCTGGCAGGTTGAAGGCGGGCACCATCTTTTTGACGTTGCGCACCACGTAGTTGACCAGCGTGCCTTTGAGCATGCCCAGCTGGTCTCCCATGGAGCACAGCACCACATGCTTGACGGGCGTGTGAACCAGGCATTGCTCCAGCGTGGTGGCAAAGTTCTCGATGATCACGATGGCCTTGGCACCCGAATCCTTGAGCTGGTGCTCCAGCTCGCGCGGTGTGTACAGCGGGTTCACATTCACCACCACAAAGCCGGCTCGCAGGATGGCCGCCACCGTGACGGGGTACTGCGGCACGTTGGGCATCATGATGGCCACGCGGTCGCCCTTGACCAGGCCCAAGCCCTGCAGGTAGGCCGCGAAGGCGTTGCTCAGCGAATCGGTCTGGGCATACGTGACGTCCTTGCCCATGAAGCTGTAGGCAATACGGTCGGTGTACTTGGTGAATGCCTCGTCCATGAGGGCGACGAGGGATGGGTATTTGGACAGGTCAACATCAGCGGGAACGCCTTGCGGATAGGCGGCCAGCCAGGGGCGGTCGGTCATTTTCATTGTCTCCTGATAAGGTTCATTGTGATCACAAAAGCACGCTGATGTTTCTCAGCACGATCGTGCTTTTTCCGCGAGGGGATTATGCCCGTCAGCCTTTAAGCGCGGTGAGGACTTCGTCGAGCATTTTCTTGGCATCGCCGAACAGCATGCGGTTGTTTTCCTTGTAGAACAGCGGGTTGTCCACCCCCGCATAGCCCGAGGCCATGGACCGCTTCATCACGATCGAGGTCTTGGCCTTCCACACTTCGAGCACCGGCATGCCCGCAATGGGGCTGGATGGATCGTCAAGGGCACTGGGGTTCACGATGTCGTTGGCGCCAATGACGATGGCCACGTCGGTGTCTGGGAAGTCCTCGTTGATCTCGTCCATCTCCATCACGATGTCGTAGGGCACCTTGGCCTCGGCCAGCAGCACGTTCATGTGGCCCGGCATGCGGCCCGCCACCGGGTGGATGGCAAAGCGCACATTCACGCCCTTTTCGCGCAGGGTCTTGGTGATCTCGTACACCGTGTGCTGTGCCTGGGCCACGGCCATGCCGTAGCCGGGCACGATGATGACGCTCTTGGCATCGCGCAGCAGATCGGCCGTTTCGGCAGAGCTGACAGGCACCACCTCGCCTTGTGGCTCGGCAGCCTCGCCCTTCTTGGCAGGCGTGCCAGACCCCGAGCCGAAACCACCCGCGATCACGCTGATGAAGTTGCGATTCATCGCGTTGCACATGATGTAGGACAGGATGGCGCCCGAGGAGCCCACCAGCGCGCCAGTGACGATGAGCAGGTCGTTAGAAAGCATGAAGCCCGTGGCCGCCGCCGCCCAGCCCGAATAGCTGTTGAGCATGGACACCACCACCGGCATGTCGGCGCCACCAATGGCCATGACCATGTGGATGCCGAACAGCAGTGCGATGACCGTCATCACGACCAGCGGCAGCATGCCCTGCTCTATTGTTTCGGCCTGCAGAAACTCCCGGCCAAACCAGATCACGATCAGCAGCCCGGCGAGGTTGAGCCAGTGGCGCCCAGGCAGCAACAGCGGCTTGCCGCCGATCTTGCCGTTGAGCTTGCCAAAGGCGATGAGCGAGCCCGAGAACGTGACGGCGCCAATCAGGATACCGACATAGATTTCCACCTCATGGATGGTTTTCTCTACGCCCTGCAGCTGGATCGAGGTGTCCACATAACTGGCAAACCCCACGAGGCAGGCCGCCAGGCCCACCAGGCTGTGCATGAGCGCGACCAGCTCGGGCATCTGGGTCATCTTGACGACCTTGGCGGCGTACAGTCCGATGCCGCCGCCAATCACCAATGCACCAACGATCCATGCGACGCCCATGGGGCTGACGCGCGGGCCGAACACCGTGGCCAGCACGGCCAGCGCCATGCCGACCATGCCGAACAGGTTGCCGCGGCGTGAGGTTTCAGGATTGGACAGGCCACCCAGACTGAGGATGAACAAAATGGCCGCGCCCAGGTAGGCAACGGTAGCGAGACTTTGGGACATGTTCGTCTTTCCTTGTCTTTGTCGTTGTTATTTACGGAACATGGCGAGCATGCGACGCGTCACGGCAAAGCCGCCGAACATGTTGACTGCCGTGAGCACCAGTGCGGCGAAGGCCAGCCAAAGAATCAATCCATCCGGGCGCCCATTGATGCCTGCATCGGGGGGAGCGATCTGCACCAGCGCGCCGATGGCGATGATGCTGGAGATGGCGTTGGTCACACTCATCAGCGGCGTGTGCAGCGCGGGCGTGACGTTCCACACCACCATGTAGCCGATGAAGCAGGCCAGCACGAACACCGTGAAGTGCCCCAGGAAGGCCACGGGCGCATAGGCGCCGATGGCCCAGAACAGCACGGCCAGCACGGCAAAGACGATGGTCAGCGTCTTGGCAGACATGGGTGCCCCCGGGCCATGGCTGGATTTTTTGGTGGCAACAGGAGCGGACGCCGCCTTGGGCGCCGGTGCCGGCGCCTGCTTGAGCGGTGGCGCAGGCCAGGTGATGGTGCCTTCTTTTACCACCGTGAGCCCGCGGATCGCGTCGTCCTCCATGTTGACCACGGCCACACCGTCCTTGGCCTTGCACAGTTCTTCTGTGAGACGAAGCAGGTTGGTGGCATACAGGGTGGAAGATTGCTTGGCCAGGCGCGAAGGCAGGTCGGTGTAGCCGACGATGGTCACGCCGTGGTGCACTACGGCCTGGCCAGGCACGGTCAGCTCGCAATTGCCACCCTGCTCGGCAGCCATGTCCACGATCACGCTGCCGGGCTTCATGCTTTGCACCATCTCGGCGGTGATCAGCTTGGGGGCTGGTTTGCCGGGGATCAGCGCGGTCGTGATGATGATGTCGGCGTCCTTGGCCTGCTCGGCGTACATCTTGCGCTGCGCGGCCTGGAAACCCTCGCTCATGACCTTGGCGTACCCGCCGCCGCCCGAGCCTTCCTCTTCGTAGTCCACCTTGACAAACTCGCCGCCCAGCGACTTGACCTGGTCGGCCACCTCGGCGCGCGTGTCATTGGCGCGCACGATGGCGCCCAGGTTGGCCGCCGTGCCAATGGCGGCGAGACCCGCCACACCAGCGCCCGCGATGAACACCTTCGCCGGCGGCACCTTGCCCGCAGCCGTGATCTGGCCGTTAAAGAAGCGGCCGAAGGCATTGGCCGCCTCGATGACAGCGCGGTAGCCTGAAACGCCTGCGGTGGACGTCAGCGCGTCCATCTTCTGGGCCCGGCTCAGGGTGCGCGGCAGGCAGTCTATGGCCAGCACCGTGGCCTTGCGGGCGGACAGCTGCTGCATCAACTCGGGGTTCTGGGCGGGCCAGATGAAGTCGATGAGCGTCGTGCCCTCGCGCATGAGCGCGACTTCGTCGCTGCTGGGGGGGCGCACCTTGAAGACAATGTCTGAAGCAGCCCACAGCGCGGCAGCGTCCCCAACGATCTGGGCCCCGGCGGCGCGGTAGGCGTCGTCGCTGAAATTGGCGGCATCCCCCGCCCCAGACTCCACAGCGACGGTGAAGCCCAGCTTGATCAGCTTCTCCACCACATCGGGCACGGTGGCCACGCGCTTTTCGCCGGGGAAGGTTTCCCTCGGCACGCCGATACGCTGCGGCTGCTGGACTGGGCTTGTCTGCATCAGAGTTCTCCTCAAATTTCGTAATCGTTATGCCAGGCCGCTATACAAGGGGACTGGCGTGCGCGGGTGACTGGAAAGGGGCGCAGGAAACCAGGACAGCGAAATGACCAAGCGGGCAATTTTTGAAGGCGACTTGGTATCAGACATTTCGCAGGGCACCCACCCCGGGCAAACTGACCACGAGCTTACATGAAGAAACGCGAATGCCTGTCGCATTCACACCATACGAGGAAGACTCCCCTGCACATTCCAGCCGCAAAAAAAAGCCGATGACACACAGTTCACCGGCTCTTTTCCGGGGCCGCACGCTGCGGCCCTGCATCGGAGATCAATTCACCCGTTGTGCCAACGCACCCGAGGCGTATTGACCCGCCACCACCTGCAGGCTGTGGCCCTTGATTTTGCCACCCTGGCCTTCACAGCCAAACTCGATATAGCGCTGTTTGCAAATGGCCTTGGCGGCTTCCCGCGCGGGCTTGAGCCATTCGCGGGCATCGAATTTCTCGGGGTTTTCGAACAGGAACTTGCGCACTGCACCGGTCATGGCCAGACGGATGTCGGTGTCGATGTTGATCTTGCGCACACCGTGCTTGATGGCTTCCTGGATCTCTTCAACGGGCACGCCGTAGGTTTCCTTCATCTTGCCGCCGTACTGGTTGATGATGGCCAGCAAATCGGCCGGCACCGACGAGGAGCCATGCATCACCAGGTGGGTGTTGGGAATGCGCTGGTGGATTTCCTTGACACGGCTGATGGCCAGGATATCGCCCGTGGGCTTGCGGCTGAACTTGTAAGCGCCATGGCTGGTGCCAATCGCAATGGCCAGCGCATCAAGCTGCGTGGCCTTGACGAAGGTGGCGGCTTCCTCGGGGTCGGTCAGCATCTGGCTGTGGTCGAGCTTGCCCTCGGCGCCAATGCCGTCTTCCTCGCCGGCTTCACCGGTTTCCAGGTTGCCCAGGCAGCCCAGTTCACCCTCCACGGTGACGCCCACCTTGTGCGCCATCTCCACCACCTTGCGGGTCACTTCGACGTTGTAGTCGAACGATGAGGGGGTTTTGCCGTCTTCCATCAGCGAACCGTCCATCATCACCGAGCCAAAGCCCAGGTCGATGGCGCCCTGGCACACCTTGGGCGATGTGCCGTGGTCCTGGTGCATCACCAGGGGGATGTGGGGATACATTTCGGCCGCGGCCTGGATCAGGTGCTTGATAAAGGCCTCGCCCGCGTATTTGCGGGCACCGGCGCTGGCCTGGAGGATCACCGGAGCGCCCACCTCGTCGGCAGCGGCCATCACGGCCTGCACCTGCTCCAGATTGTTGACGTTGAAGGCAGGAATGCCATAGCCATTGGTGGCTGCATGGTCGAGCAGTTCGCGCATCGAGACGAGGGGCATGGTCGTGAAGTCCGTTCAGGGTTGATGGGGTGCTGACAGGCAGCCGCTGCGGTGGTAACCGCGTGGTAACTCGGATTTTACCCGGCCTGCGCAGCGACAGGCGGCGGAAAATCCAGACGGAAGCAGGTGGTGAATGGCGCTGGCGCGGCAGCTGCGCCAAAGTCGCCGCCATGCATTTGCGCCACGCGCAGCACGATTTCGTGCCCCAGGTGCAGGCTGTCCACCGGGCGGGCCACCTTCGCGTTGCCCCCGGCCGCCTGGACGCGGCGGCCGTCGTCACACACCTGCAGCCAGGCCGCCCCGGTGTCGGACTGCCCGATCTGCACGGAAATCCGGGTTCCAGGAGGGGTGTGCTTGAGGGCGTTTTCGACCAAATTGCGCACCGCCAGGTCCAGCAGCACAGCGTGCCCCGTCAGTTCCAGCGTGTCGGGCGCCACCAGGGCAATCTCGCCCCCCCGCTTCCATGCTGCCTGCGCGTAGTCGGCGCATACCGCGCGCGCCGTGGCAGCCAGGTCCACCGGCGCCTTGGCTTCGTGCAACTGCGCGCGGCTGGCCCGTGCCAACGCCAGCAACTGGTTCAGCACATGGCCCGCACGCAGGGCGTCCTGCCCGATCTGGGTCACAGCCTGCGCCTGCGCCTGCGGGGCGAGCCCCCCTCCCAGGGCACGGGCCTGCAACGCAATGGAAGACAGCGGTGTGCGCAACTCGTGGGCCACTTCATTGGCCAGCCGCCGCTCGCGCACCAGTGCGTCCTGCTGCCGGTCCAGCAAGGTGTTGATGGAGGCCACCACCGATTCGAATTCGCTCCAGGCATGGCGCGACGCCAGACGCTGCGTGCTGGCGGGGTCCAGCGCGGCCACGTCCGCAGACAGGGCGTACAAGGGCCGCAAGCCCCGCCGCAAGGCCAGCCCGAGGGCCAGCGCCACGACGGGCAGCAGCCACAGCCCGGGCTCGATCATCTGCCCGGCAATGTCGCGGGCCAGCTCATCACGCTCGCGCGACTCCAGCAGCACCATGACCTTGCGGGTTTTGGGTGCATCCCACTGCGAAAAACTGCGCCACGCCATCGCCTCGGGCCCAAGGTGCAAATCGGCAAAACCTTCGGCGGCATCAAAGGCGGGCAGGGGCGCACTGCCGCTTTGCGCCAGTACGCGCCCGGCGGCATCCCACTGCACCACGCTGATGGACTGCTGATAGTCATGCGATTTGAGCCATGGCGTCGGCGCGCGCTGCGTGGTGACGGACGTCTCCACGGCCTCGGAAGCGCGCAGATTGATGAGCAGCGCCGCCACACTGGCCAGATGGCCATCGGTCAGCTCATCCGCTTCGTGCACACCGGCGCGGTATCCCATGAACACAAAGCTGCCCCACACCAACACCAGAGCGCCCAGAGACCACAGCAGCAGATGCCGGGTCAGAGAATGGCGACCCGCTCCCTTGGCAGGCAAGTCAGCGGACCCCGGTGCCGGCATCACCCGGCCTCCTGCGGCATGAAGTAGCCCACGCCCCGCATGGTCTGGATGCACCCGCTGCCCAGCTTGCGCCGCAGATGGTGGATGTGCACTTCGACCGCGTTGCTTTCAATGGCCGATTGCCAGCTGTACAACCGCTCTTCGAGCTGCTGGCGAGAAAGCACGCGGCCCCGGGCCTGCAACAGCACCAGCAGCACCGAAAACTCGCGGGGCGACATCTCGACCGGTTTGCCATCCTGCATCACCGTGCGTGCAGCCGGGTCCACTTCGATATCCCCGTAGCGGATGGTGGGCGAGGCCCGGCCCGCCGCACGGCGCAGCAGCGCACGCAAACGGGCGTCGAGTTCATCAACATCAAAGGGCTTGACCAGATAGTCGTCGGCGCCCTGGTCGAGGCCGGCAATGCGCTGGCTGACCTGATCGCGGGCCGTCACGATCAGCACCGGCGTGGCGGGGTCGGGCAGCGCCGGTGCACCCGTCGCATCCCCACGGGGCGGGCTCGTGCGCAGACGGTGCAGCAGTTCGCTGCCCTCGCCGTCCGCCAGCCCCAGGTCCAGCAGCACGGCGTCGAAAGACTCGGCGCGCAGTGCACCCCAGGCCGCGGCAACGCCATCGCACACATCCACGGCATAGCCGCGTTGCTGCAGATTGGTGCGCAGCCCGTCGGCAATGCCCGCATCGTCTTCGACCACAAGGATTCGCATCGCCCCATTGTCGCCGCGACCGACGCTACGGAAAAGATTAAGACGCCGTTAAGCACCGACACCTATGGTGCCGAACATGCCCCATTCGCATGCTCCTTCTTCCTTTTCTCGCCATTGCCTGCGCACCACCCTGGCCTGGACCCTTGGCGTCCTGGTGTGCCTGCTGGCCTGGGACGCCCTGGGGCAAGACCGGGCGCTGGCCCATGCCTTTGGCACGGGCAGCGGCTTCCCGATGCGGGAGCATTGGCTGTTCTCACAGGTTCTGCACGAGGGCGCCCGCCGGGTGGGCTGGCTTTTGATGCTGCTGGTGGCACTGGGGGTGTGGTGGCCGATAGGCCTGCTACGGCGCATCGACCTGGGGGAGCGACTGCAGCTGGCCATAAGCGTCCTGGTGGCACTGGGCGTGGTGAGCAGCCTGAAAAGCCTGAACGCCACCAGCTGCCCCTGGGATCTGGCCGAATTCGGTGGTGTAGCCCGCTATGCCTCGCACTGGGCCCTGGGCGTCGTTGATGGCGGAGGCGGGCGCTGCTTTCCGGCAGGCCATGCCTCGGCAGGGTTTGCCTTTGTGGGCGGCTACTTTGCCCTGCGCCACCGCCAGCCGCGTGCCGCGCGCCTGTGGCTGGCGGCCTCGCTGGCCGCTGGCCTGATTCTGGGAGGGGCCCAGCAGGTGCGCGGGGCCCACTTCATGAGCCACACACTGTGGACAGGCTGGCTGTGCTGGACCACCGGATGGCTGTGCGACCTGACTGCGGGTGCACTACGCCAGCGTTTTGCGTTGACCAACACCCCGTTGCCACCAGCCCCACGGCCCCCTGCAGCCACGTAACCGGGTCGTCTTTTACGCGATGAACGACATCAACCGGCGCGGCAGATTTTCAGCATGTTGGTGCCGCCGGGCGCGCCCATGGGCTCGCCGCAGGTGATGGCATACACATCACCGCTTTGCACAATGCCGCGGCTCTTGAGGTGGCCTTCGGCCTGCGCCAGTGCCGTGTCACGGTCGGCGCTGGTGTCCATGAGCAAGGGCCGCACATTGCGGTACATGGCCATCTTGCGCTGCGTGGCCACCTTGGGTGTCAGCGCGTAGATTGGGATATGGCTGCGGTGGCGACTCATCCACAGGGCGGTGGCGCCGCTGTCGGTCATGGCCACGATGGCCTTGGCCTCCAGGTGGTGGGCCGTGAACAGCGCCCCCATGGCAATGGACTGGTCGATGCGGCCAAAGGTACGGCCCGTAAAGTCGGCATCCAGCCGGTGGTCCTCGGCCGCCTCGGCAGCGGCGCAGATCTTGGCCATCTCTTCCACGGTTTCCAGGGGGTATTTGCCCGCAGCCGTCTCGGCGCTGAGCATCACCGCATCGGTGCCGTCGAGCACGGCATTGGCCACGTCGCTCACCTCGGCACGGGTGGGCACAGGGTTGGTGATCATGCTTTCCATCATCTGCGTGGCAGTGATGACCACTTTGTCGAGATCGCGCGCCATGCGGATCATCTTCTTTTGCAATGCGGGCACGGCCGCGTTGCCTACTTCCACCGCCAGATCGCCGCGCGCCACCATGATGCCGTCGCTGACGCGCAGGATGGCCTCCAGGTGCGGAATGGCCTCCGCACGTTCGATTTTTGCAATCAGCCCCGGCTTGTGGCGGTATTCCGCTGCTGCCACGTTGCACAGCTGGCGCGCCATCTCCATGTCGGTCGCATTCTTGGGGAAGCTCACGGCCACATAGTCGGCCTGAAAACCCATGGCCGTGCGGATGTCGTCCATGTCCTTGGCGGTGAGGGCGGGCGCTGTAAGGCCGCCGCCCTGCTTGTTGATGCCCTTGTTGTTGGACAGCTCGCCACCAATTTTCACCGTGGTGTGCACCGCCTCGCCGCGCACTGCGTCCACCGTGAGAACGATGAGGCCGTCGTTGAGCAGCAGCACATCGCCCGGCTTCACATCCCGCGGCAATTCCTTGTAATCCAGCCCCACACCGGCCAGGTCGCCAGGCTCGGTGCGCGAGGCATCCAGCACAAACGGGGCGCCCTGCACCAGCTGCACCTTGCCTTCGGCAAACTTGCCGACCCGGATCTTCGGGCCCTGCAGGTCCGCCATGATCGCCACCTCGCGCCCGGCCCGCTGGGCGGCAGCACGCACTGCCGTGGCACGGTCGATATGGTCTTGCGCCTTGCCGTGGCTGAAGTTGAGGCGCACCACATTGACGCCAGCGCGGATCATGGCCTCCAGCAGCGCCGGGTCGCTCGATGCGGGGCCCAGGGTGGCAACAATTTTGGTGGCGCGGCGGGTGGACATGGGTGTGCCTCTTTCACTGAACGTGTAATTAAGTTTCTATTTTTACACGGAAGCAGTTACACCCAGAAAACCATCGACCCCTGCGCAGCACACGGCCCGCGCACCGTGCGCAACCGTTTCCCGCTGTTGCGCTGGGCACCGCCCTCGCGCACAGGTGGATGGCCTTCATGTGCAGCTTGTCGCCCCCTCAGGCGCGCATCAGGGCTTCAATTTCGTCGGCCTTTACCGGCACACCGCGGGTGATCAATTCACAGCCCGATTCTGTGACGATGGCGTCGTCCTCGATGCGGATACCGATGTTGTGGAATGCCTCGGGCACGCCAGGAGCGGGCCGCACGTAGATGCCCGGCTCGATGGTGAGCACCATGCCCGGGCGCAGCACACGGCTGGGGCGGTTGGTGATGAGCTCGCCCGATAGCGGGTCTGTGCGCTGGCTCACCTGGCCCACCTCACCGGGCTCCACGTAGCTGCCGCAGTCGTGCACATCCATGCCCAGCCAGTGCCCGGTGCGGTGCATGTAAAACTGGAAATATGCGCGCTGCTCGATTACGTCCTGCGCCGTACCGGCCTTGCTTTTGTCGAGCAGCCCCAAGTCCAGCATGCCCTGCGCCAGCACGGCCACGGTGGCATCGTGCGGGTCGGTAAAGCGGGCCCCAGCCCGCGTGGCGGCCACGGCAGCTTCCTGGCTGGCGAGCACCAGGTCATACAGCGCGCGCTGCGGCCCGGTGAAACGGCCATTGGCCGGAAAGGTGCGCGTGATGTCGCTGGCATAGCCGTCGAGCTCACACCCGGCATCGATCAGCACCAGCTCGCCATCGCGCACGGGCGCGGTGTCGGCGCGGTAATGCAGCACGCAGGCATTGGCGCCCGCCGCCACGATGGAGCCGTAGGCGGGGTATTGCGAACCCTGCTGGCGAAACTCGTACAGCAACTCGGCATCCAGGTGGTATTCACGCACCTCTTCGCCGGCACGCAGCATGCGGGCCGAGCGTTGCATGGCACGGATGTGCGCCCCCGCACTGATGGCGCTGGCACGGCGCATGATGGCCTGCTCGTGCGCATCCTTGATCAGGCGCATTTCATCGAGCAGCGTGCACAGGTCGTTTTGCACTGCGGGGCACAGCGCGCCATAGCGCGCACGGGCGCGCACGGCATTCAGCCATCCTTCCACCCGGGCAGCCAGGCCGTTGTGGGTGGCGAACGGGTACCAGACCGCGCCGCTATTTTCGAGCAGGCGGGGCAGCTTGGCATCCAGCTCTGAGATCGAATGTGCAGCATCCACGCCCAGCGCAGCAGGCGCAGCTGCCGGCCCCAGGCGGTAGCCATCCCAGATCTCGCGCTCCAGGTCTTTGGGCTGGCAAAACAGCGTGCTGCGCCCGTCAGCCGTGATCACCAGGCAGGCGCCCGGCTCGGTGAACCCGGTCAGGTAATAAAAATAGCTGTCGTGGCGAAAGAGAAAATCGCTGTCCCGGTTGCGCTGGCGTTCTGGCGCCGTGGGGATGATCGCGATACCGCCTTCACCGAGCATCGAGGCAAGGCGGGCACGCCGCTGGGCATGGATGGATGTCTGTAGACTCATCCGCACATTTTGAGGCCATCTGGCGATGGACGGCCCTCATGCCTGCGAATCTGCTTTCATTTTCCGGCCTTTCTGCGCAGCGTCGGGCAGGCTCCCATTCGTCCCATCCGTTATTTGCAAACATGTCTGCTCTGTTCACGTCACCGCTGCATTTCCTCCTGGTGACCTTCATCCCACTGCTCGGTCTCGTGTTGGCGACCTCACTGCTCGTCTACGGTGTGTATGTGCGCTGGATAGACATACCCCGCAAGTGGCTGCTGACACCGCGCACCGTGCAAATACTGCTGGCAGTGGCCGTGCTGTGCAACGCCTGGCTGGGTTTACGGCTCTATCTTTCACACGGCGCGCAGCAGGCCTGGCAGGACGGCGCGTCCATCCGTCTGGGTCGTGAGCGGTTTGTGCTGCCCCACGACTATCTGTATGGCGAACTCACCATCCCTGCAGGCAGCCTCATCAACCGCCGGGACCCGTTCGACAAAGGTGAACCCACCCGCCCGCTGGCGCTGCATGGGCTGGAAGCCGTGAGGTTCTCGCAGCCGGTGCAGTTGGCGGGTGTTTGGGCCAGCGCAATGCAGACGGTGCCCATGCGTGTGGAGTTGGCGCATGACCAGCGCATCGGCCCGTTCTACCGCTTCGACAGCGCCAGCCAAAGCTGGGGGCCCAACACCGTGGTGTCCGCACTGACTTGCAAGAAAGGCCAGATCGCCTTGTTCCACGTGCCGCACATTGCGCATGACATTCAGGCCGAACTGGGCAAACCCGCACCCGATGGGCCACAGGCACGGTTTCTGCCCAGCCAATGGCTGTTTCGCAAGTGCGAAGCTGGTCCGGCAATCGCCCTGGAACCGGCGCCCGGCAAAAGCCCCGTTGCGGCGGCGCCCCGTTAGGCTCAGCGGTTGAGTTCTGCAAGCCGCTCGGGCGTACCGACGTCAGTCCAGCGGCCGCCATAAAGTGAGGCGGACACACGGCCTGCGTCCATCGCACATCGCAGCAGCGGCGCCAGAGGGGCTTTGACGCCCAGTGGGTTGCCTGGCGCAATGTCGCACCACGGCGGCGCGAACAGTTCGGCCCGCAGCAACGCGATGGTGCTGTAGGTGTAGCGCGGCGCGGGGTCGTCTGCGGGCAGGTTCAGCGCCAGGCCTTGGGACGACAGGCCGAAGTCGCCGCGCGGGTTGTGCGCCGGGTTGGGTACCAGCCACAGATGGGCGAGCTGGTCGCTGGCGGCAAAAGCCTGCACAGCGGCGCTGTCGAACACAAAATCGGGCGCGAACACATCGCCCGCAGCCAGCCAAAAAACGGGCCCCAACTGCGGCAGGGCACGGGCAATGCCTCCCGCCGTTTCCAGCGCACCACCAAAATCCACACCCTCTTGCGAGTATGAAATTGATAGCTGCTTGCGCTTATCCCATATGGGTTTAACGCCATTTTTATCTGAAAAATAGGCAGGTATCTGCTCTCCCAGCCAGGCGGTGTTGATCACCACGCGCGAGACTCCAGCATTGGCCAGGGCCTGCAAATGCCACTGCAGCAGCGGCCGGCCCTGCACCTGCAGCAGGGGTTTCGGGGTGGAGTCGGTGAGGGGCCGCATGCGCTCGCCGCGGCCTGCCGCCAGCACCAGCGCAGGCACCTGCACGGGCAGCTGAACAAAGGCGGGCGGCGTCATCGCACGGCCCCAGTGGCTGACTCCACGGCGCCGCGCTGCAGGGCATGGCGCTGCACCTCGGCGGGGTCAAAGAGGGCCAGCAGCGCATCCATCAGGGCCTGCGCCTTTACCGAATGATCGGCACCGAAATTGCACACGTACACATCCAGCGTGACGGCGTTTTGCTCGGGCCAGGTGTGCACGCACAGGTGCGACTCGGCCAGCAGCACCGTGGCAGTGACACCGCCCGGGCCCTGGGCTGTGGACGGGAAGGTATGAAACAGCTGGTCCACCGCCTGCAAACCCGCAGCGCGCACGGCATCCGTACAGGCCAGGGACAGTGCGGCGGCATCCAGCATGCGCTGGGGAGCGCAGCGGCAGCCACGCAGATCGGCAGTGAGATGCAGTCCTTGCATGGCCAGCACTGTAGTGCATTGGCCGCGACGCGACGGCGTGCGCGGGTGCCCGCAAGCCCCCCAGCTGGCCGCACCGGTAAAATACCGGGTTTCCCCTGAACCTCCCACCCGGAGC